>CAYWRH010000048.1:0-25929 GCA_964460435.1 uncultured Desulfatiglans sp. | reverse complement strand
TTTTAATTTTATTATTTTAATAAAATAAAACTAAATAAAGAATAAAATAATAAAATTAAAAAATAGGTATTCATCAACCATTTAAGATGTTGCCTGATGTCATAAAGGGGCAGTGTTGACTTCATTAAATAGCTGGCTGATCTGAATATGTGCTGACCCTGCGGTTTCATTAACATGTAAACCTGTATGCACGGGCATGAGAGCCCTATTAATACTGAATGACATATCTGTTGTTTTATGCTAAAAATTCACAGAATTTATAATTTTTGCTTCAGATAGCAGGGGCTTGAAGAATTGACAGCAACAAAAGAAAATAAAAGACTCACAGAGACTGTAAAAGGTGCGGGTTGAGCCGCCAAGCTGGGTCCGGCGGACCTGGCAAAAGCGCTTTGCGGGTTAGAGCTTCCTCACAGCGATGATCTCCTTATAGGGCTTGATACATCGGACGATGCAGGTGTGCTCAAACTTACCGATGATCTGGCCCTGATCCAGACAGTGGATTTCTTTACCCCTGTTGTTGATGACCCCTACTCATTCGGGAGAATAGCCGCTGCCAATGCCCTTAGTGATGTTTATGCAATGGGTGGTGTGCCCATTACCGCAATGAATATCATCGGTTTTCCGCTGAGCAAGATGGATATTAGCGTTCTCCAGCAGGTGTTAAAAGGCGGCCTTGACAAGATAAAGGAGGCAGGCGCCCTGCTTGTTGGCGGCCACAGCATTGAGGATGATGAGCTCAAGTATGGCCTTTCTGTCACAGGCAAGGTGCACCCCAAAAAGGTACTGGCAAACAGGGGGGCAAAACCGGGTGATATGCTTGTCCTTACCAAGCCTCTTGGGGTCGGCATTATCAATACGGCCATCAAGGGGAATCTGGCAGGGGATGAGCTTATCAAAAAGGTGATCGGAATAATGGCAGGCCTAAATAAATATCCGGCTGAGGAGTTTGATGATTTCATCATAAGCGCATGCACTGATGTCACTGGTTTCGGCCTTATCGGGCATGCCTGTGAGATGATTGATGATAAGGCCGTTGGCCTGAGGCTTTTCATAGAGAGCATGCCTTTTATTCCCGAGGCAATTGAATTTGCCCGGATGGGCATTGTGCCGGGCGGCGCCTTGAGGAACAGGAAATACAGGGAGGGACAGGTCGAGGGGATTAAAAACATTGATCCTGTGATCCTTGATATTCTATTTGACCCCCAGACATCGGGCGGCCTTCTTGTTGCTATGGGTAAAAATCAGGCAATTGATTTTGTTTCAAGGCTCAGGTCAAAGGGTATTCAGGATGCCTCCATTATCGGTGAGTTTATCGAGGATTTTAAAGGCAGGATCGTTCTATAGCCTTTGCCTTATCCCTCATTTTTTTGCCATCTGAAATAATCCCTGTCCAGTGTCCGAAAATCCATATAAAAATGTGACTGGTTTTTCAGCCATATTGAACTTATGTATAAATAAGTGGACGGTTATCGGTCTTCACATTTTTTTTGCCACACTGCCCCATATTTAGCTCCAAGCCTGTAAACAGCCCCTCTGAAAAGATAAAAAAGATTACGGTTATGATTGTTGCCATGATTTTATCGATAGAAAAGTATTTAAAAGAAGACACTAAATGCCCTGTCTTGCTGGTCAGAGTTTATAAAAGTATATTAAAGTAGACTTTTTGGGCTTGAAAAAGGGCATTTTTCCGCTTCCAGGGTCTTTATGACCAGCGCCTGTACCAGCCAGCAAAAAAATTTTTTGACTGGATAAAGTTGTTATAACAATCTGAAAAATCGCAGGAAAATTCTGTTTTCACCCATGCATCCCCCGAAGTGAATTATTTTATGCACTTTTAATGGTATTGAAAATGCATTTCCATCTCCCACATCAAAACAAGATGAAATTTAAGGAGGCTCACACATGTTCAGCATGATTTCACAAGGCGGCATTTTTATGTATGTAATTCTTGGTGTTTCCATTATTGCCCTGGCGCTCTTTTTTGAGAGGGCATCATATCTGTATCTCAGGCTTAAGCTCAATATGGACAAGGCCTTTTACGGGATAATGAAGGCGCTTGAAAAGGCAAACTACAGCGATGCCCTTAAAGAGTGTTCAAAAATAGAAAACCATCCGCTGGGGAGGATTCTCAAGGCTGGTCTTATAAAATCGGATAAAAAGGACAAGGACATTGAGCGGGCAATGGAAGAAAAGATATTAAGAGAGATCCCGAAGATCAAGGCGCGCATAAATCTGCTAACACTCTTTGCAAATATCTCC
Source organism: uncultured Desulfatiglans sp. (assembly GCA_964460435.1). Classification (GTDB taxonomy): domain Bacteria; phylum Desulfobacterota; class DSM-4660; order Desulfatiglandales; family HGW-15; genus JAAZBV01. Next base: position 23,670 of record CAYWRH010000048.1, on the reverse strand, counting down.
ACGTTGCTGGGGCTGCTGGGAACAATACAGGGTTTGATGCTCTCCTTCAAGAGCGTTTCCAGCGCCAGTGAGGCAATGAAACAGGAGGTATTGGCATCCGGTATATCGGTAGCCATGCTGACTACAGCATTCGGGCTTATTGTGGCGATACCCTGTCTTATTGCCTATTATATCTTAAATAACAGGGGTGAGTTCATAATTGACCAGTTTGAAGAAAAGGCCCTTGCCCTTGCCAATTCACTTTCCACATTAAAGAAAGACGGGAGCTTATAATGTCTGCCTTTTTGCGGCTCAAAAGAAAAGAGATGGAGGATGGTGAGCCAAATCTGGTCCCCATCATGAACATGTTTCTGGTCATAATCCCGTTCCTCCTTATGTCTGCAAGCTTTTATCAGATAAAGGCTGTGAACACATCCATACCAGTCCTCTCAAGCGGTGGGGCAGAGAAGGATAGTGAAGAAAGCTCCGTCAGCCTGACTGTTGTTGCAGAGCTGAAAAAGGAATCGATCAAGCTCTCGGTCATGAGTGACAGGTTGACTGATGAAGAGCTTCAGCAGTTTAAGGCAGAATACCCTTCTGAGGGCAGTGATTTTCCAATGGATAAATATTCAAGCCATCTGAAGGGCATAAAGGAAAAATACCCGAAAAGTGAAACCCTGATCCTTATACCTGACAACAGTGTTGATTATGAGACCATTATTCGCGCAATGGACATGGCAAGAAAGGCAGGGGAGGTAACCCTTTTCCCGAATGTAGTTTTATCCGGTTCAGTAGGATAGGAGTCAGATCAATGGGACTCGGTGAAAGAAGAAGAAAATCAGGTGTTATGCCGAAACTTATGCTCACATCCATGATGGATATGTTCACCATAGTGCTTCTGTTCCTTTTGTGCTCACTTTCTGAAAGGCCTGAAAGTATCAAGCTGGATAAGGATCTTGAGCTGCCGCGATCATCCGCTGAAATCAATTATGATCAAACCCTCAAACTGGTTTTAACCAAAAGCCAGTTGATGATTGATGATGAGAAGGTCGCTGAGGTTAAAGATGGAAAGATAAGCGGCATTGATGAAAGGGATCTCAAGACATCTCTTCTGTACAGGCGGCTGAAAGATATTTTTGAAAAGAGCAAAAAAAAGGCGGCGGATAATAATGGAGACAGTTCAAAAGAGCAGCAGATAGTATTTGTGTGTGACAAGAGCCATGAGTTTAAAGTGATAAACCAGGTAATCAAGACAGCAGGGCTGGCAGGGTACCCAAACTTCCAGTTCGCAGTGCTGCAGGAATGATTAAAAGGAGAAAGGCATGAAGAAAAAAATTTCAAAGATATTAGTGGGCCTTTTCACTGTTCTGTTCATCCTGTACGCCTCACCAAATCTTTGTGCTGAGAATGAAAATGCAGAAAAGATGGAGCAGGTTAACAAGGCAGATACGCCAGATAAGTCAGATCAGTCAGATAAAACAGATAGTGCCCCTGATAAGGATTCCCTTATGGAACGTATTGATTTTGGCAACTCCTACATCCTGGGCCAGAGCATAAAATCAGGCGCCGTATACCTGCTGCACCGTAAAAAGAGCAATATAAAAAGTATGCTTAAGACCAGGGATGATTACAGGAAGGAGATACTGGAAGAGCTGAAAGTAAGTGAAAAAGGGGAAAAGACTCCTGATCTGTAGATTTCAAACACTGACTGTCAGTGAAAAGGGGTGGAGGTATTATGGACAAGATACATGCAAATAACAGAGAATCAAAACCGGATTGCGACACGGTTAAAACCGGGAACCCGGCAGTTGCTCACAACGAGAACGCTCCCTCAGAATCAATAAGGATAGAGGTCTATAAGGGAGAAAAATTCATCGGTAAAAAGATATTCTCGCAGGGGCGCATAGTTATAGGGAAAAGCCTTGAGGCCGATCTTGTGCTCTCTGACGATACGATTTCTGATCAGCATGCATGTATCACATTGATAGATAAACAGGTTGTAATCCTTGACCAGACACAGAAGACAAGCCTTATAATAAAGGGCTCGCCATGCAATATTTCCATTATTAATCTATCTGAGCAGGTGGGCATAGGCCCCTATACACTTGCAATCATCCATGAGAGAGGGGTAATTGATAACAAATCCTCTGACAGAGTTCCTGACAGTGAACTATCAAAAGAGACAAAGCAGGCAACCGTTAACGAAGAGGCCTCTTTCTCAAGCGCTACAGGTATTTTTATTACAGAGCAAGCCAAAAGGGATATCGATCAGCCAAAAAAGACTGAAACACCGGAAGTGGATCTGTTCAGCATACTTGAGGGAGGCGGGAAGACAGAGGATACACTTTTTAACCTGGTGTTTGAAGGAGAGATAAAAACAGGCCTTGATGTTCAGGATGTTAAATCAGGTCTTGCTAAAATATTAAAGGTTGAGGAATCCCGTATAGAGCCCTTTTTTAAGGGAAACAGGGTCATAATAAAAAGCAACCTTGAGATAGAGACCGCAAAAAAATATAAAAGCATAGTTGAAAAGAGCGGCGCAATATGCAGGCTCTATGCAAGCGATACTGCAATCAATCGGGCCCCCCTGCAGGCAAAGGGGCCTGTAAACAAACCTTCTTTAATGAATGAACAGAGAACCGGCAATAATGAGGCGGGGCAGGTTGAACCATCTAAAAAGATAATCCCTGGTGAAAAGGCAAGGCAATTCAGTAAAAAGAGAGAAGAAAGGCCTCTCTGGCAGTTTTACGGGGCCAGTACAGATGATGATTGCGATGAGGATGATATTGACCTCCCCGCAAATTTTCACCTGAAAGACAAAATAAATAGCCTGAACACGTCATGCGAATCTATGAGCCTGTCCAATGGCAGATATCTTGAGATACTGAAACTTAATGGAGATGAGATAATAGATATAAGGCATCTTGATGAAAATGAGAGGTTTTTTATCACAGATGATATGAACAAGCGGTTCTGTCTGGCTGAGTATACAGGCGCCGATGATGCGCGGTTTTATTTCAGGGAGGATTCACAGGGATATCTGGAGACCGAGGACAGGCCTCCTTTTGCACTTAAAGAGCTTCTAAAGGATGAAAACTGCACGAACAGACGCAAGAGGATATTCGGAAAAAATATACCATTGAGGGGCAGGGCGGTGATCTCTGATGGCTATTTTGCATATCAGATGCGCCTTGTAAGCAGGTCATTTATACCGGAGGCGCCGGAAATAACCAGGGCCCGTAAAAAGCCATACAAGCATCTTGGCGTCTCCCTTGTCTTTCATATTGTATTTTTAACATTCCTCGGGTTTATCCCCTCTTTTAATGTGGAAAATAAACCAGTTGATGAACCCCGTTTCGTTAAGCTTGATTCAGATCAGATTGCAGAACTTGAAAAGGTGATCAACTCCCAGACAAAACCGGAAATAAAACCTGAAAAGAAACCAGAGCCCAAACCTCCTGCACAGCCGCCTGTAAAGGAACAGATAGCAAAGAAAAGGCCTGAACCGGAAGTGACAAAAAAAGAGCCTGTTAAACTTGCCAATGACAGCAGACCCGCCGGCGAAAATATAGCTTCTGGGCCTGACATGCATCCTGATGCAGGCGGTGGTTTTGGCAAAGGCAACGTATCGGCCAGGAATATTAACCAGACAGGGCTCCTGAGCATGATCTCAGATACAGTTGGCATTCAGCCGCGCAGCGCCCTGGCAGCGGTTACAAACCTTGATGCTGTGTCAACACCAAATGTCAGCTCAGGTAATTTCAAGGTTGGAGGTGTTGTTGGAAAGCTGGGCACGGGCGAGATATCAGTGCCCAAGGCCTCTGCGGCAATAGTATCCACAAAGGGCGCAAGCCAGGTGCTGAGGAGTCATGGCGCCAGGGGTGAAGGAAGGGTCGCCGCTCTTCAAAAGGGGACAACAGGCGAAAAAGAGGTCATGGGCATGGTTACTGTGACGCCTGACAAAACAGTCAGGATAAGCGGCGGGCTTTCAATGGAGGCGGTAAAGCGAGTTATTGATCAGCACCTTGGTGATATCACCTACTGCTATGAAACCGAGCTGATTAATAATCCGTCAATCATGGGCAAGGTGATATTTGAATGGAAGATAATGATGTCAGGCGAGGTTGGAGAGGTAAGGATCAAATCATCTTCAATCAATTCACATGAGATCCATAACTGTATCAAGGAGTCAATTCGTGGGTGGCAGTTTCCAAAACCGAGTGGTGCTGAAGTTATAGTCTCATATCCGTTTGTGTTTGATATTGTCGCATTTTAAAGGAGGTCTATCAGTGATGAAAAAGTATTTGATTATTGTCGCCCTTTCAGTTTTTCTGCTTTTACCTGTAAGTAATGCATCCGGTGAAGAGACAAAGGATGAGGCAAGGGTCTATGCGGTTCAGAACCGCATCTTTCACAGGGATCATGAGATAAATTTTGATGTCGGTTATATTGCAAATGAGAACTTTTATCATCCCTTTCCCATAGGGTTCGGTTACATATTCAACCTGAATGAAAATTACGGATGGGAGGTGGCAAGGGCACAGTATATCCTGGCTCCTGAAAATGATCTGAAATCAGATCTGGAAACACAATTCGGGGTCACTCCCTCCGAGTTTGCAAAACCCACATTCATGATTCATTCACATCTGCTGTATAAGCCATTTTACGGGAAAAATGCTGTCCTTAACAAGTTTGTGATCAACCATGAGACATATCTTTTTGCAGGCGGCGGAATTGTAAATTATGACTGGAATTACCCGGAGGGGAGCACCCGGAATAATGGCAGCACAGGTGAAATGGTTCCTTCGGCGAGCTTCGGGGTAGGGAGCAAATACTTTTTAAATGAAAAGTTCTGCCTTAATTTTGAGATCCGCGACATTATGAACTTCTGGAGTGACGGCATGGAAAACAGGATCTATGTCGGAGTCGGTATTGGTTACAGGTTTAATCTCAAACCCAGAAAGGTTGAAAAGGATGAGACCTTTGAAAAGTTGAACCGGTACCTTAAAAAGGAAAAAGATGATGAACTCTAGGATCAAAATATCTATCTGCCTTTTAGTGGCTTTCATATTATGCAGCAATGCATATGCGGTGTCACCAGGCAGCCTCATCAAGTCTCCATATAATTATGTCAAGAAATTCCTGGGCGCAAACAGGGAGTCGAAAGAAAAGCCGGCTGTTAAGACCGAGGCCAGGGAGAGCAGTGAAGATGAAAAACACAATCGATCCCCCAAGGAGTATGCGCTGTCCGCAGGCAAGATGATCATATCGCCTATAAACTATGTAAAGGAATTAATGGGGTTTAAAAAGGAGTTAAAAAAGAGGGCTGTTGAGATGCCTGATGTAATGGAAGGCACTAAAGATGAAAAACGCAATCGGTTCAAAAGAGGTTATGCCCTTTTTACAGAAAAAAGGTACCTGGATGCGGCCATCGAGCTCTACCGTTTTATGTCTATGTCTAATCATGATGAGGAGGATTATGAATGGGCACAGTTCTTTTTCGGCATCAGTATAAATAAACTGAAAATGTCACATGCTGCAAATGATGTGCTTGGTGACCTCGTTGCAAGAAAACCCAATCCAAAGATAGTCACATACTCTCTGGGGCTTCTTGAAAATAACGTGAGCACACTTCCATACGATGAGGAGTTTATGGTGAGCCAGGTGGTTGGTGACCAGGACTATGGATTTGTTGAAGGAGATACAGCAGACTTTATTAACTATTTGCAGGGACTCTATGACTGGGAACACGGATTTAAGGGGTGGGGCAATGATCATTTTAAAAAGATAAAGCCATCATCCAAATATTATTACAATTACATCTATAAGAGGGCTCTTTTCTCTGTTTATGAAAACGATATCGACGGTGCAATAGGCTATCTGAAGGAGATATTGAAAAGTAGTCAGCCTTCAAAGGAGCTTAAGGATGAGAGCAGAAAGACGCTGGCAAGGCTTCTTTATGAAAAGGGCGACTATGACACCGCAGATATGATCTATATGAAAATAGAGAAGAACATAATAGAGCAGGCCGATAATCTCCTGGAGAGAGCATGGGTTCATTACCGGCTGGGTAACAGCGAAAAGGCAATGGGACTTCTTTATTCCTTCCAGGCCCCGAGCTTTGAGAATGCCTTCAGGCCGGAGTATTTTATACTCAAATCATTCATATACAAGGATGTCTGCAATTACAAAAATGCCCTGTATGTGGTTAATGAATTCAAGGAGCGTTACGGGGAAGCCATAACCAGGCTGTATGAAAGAAGCCTTCCCGAGGAGAATACACAGCTTATGCTGGTGCTCCTGAACAAACCTGATGTAGCAAAAACATTCAAATTCCTTGACCTACTGGAAAAAGAAAAGGCCCAGTGCGAATCCATTCCTGATGAGCTGTTAAAAAACTACCTGGTCAGAATATATGAACTTCAGATTGAAGAGAGCAGTGAAACCTTAAAGAAGCAGATATATGACGGATATGAAATGATAGCAGATGATCTCCTTAGATATGAAGAGGATGCCTACCTTATGGAGTACGAGATAGGCCTGGATATGTATCAGAGGGTCTATGACAGCCAGTTTGCTGAAGAGAAGACAATAAAGGAGAAGGTGTCAAAGGGGCTGGCGCTGTATGAGTTTCAGGGTGAATTCTGGAATGATGAACTGGAAACATATGAGGTCAAGCTCCAGAATAAATGCGAAAACATGGAAGAATGGGACATATTTTTCAAATGAGCAAAAACCGGAGAGAAAAATCAATAATGATGAGGCGTATTTTTTGCGCATCCTGCATCCTCTTTATTCTGACAGGGTTAAGCCTTTATGCTGATGAGGCAATAGAGGATATCTACAAGACAACAGACAAGGAAGAGGAGCAGAAGCAGTTTGTCATCAAACTCAATCAGGACAACAGAAAGATAGACCTGGCAATAGACAACACAAAGCTGCTGATAGATCGATCAAGAAGCAAACCCTATGTGCCTGAACTCTATATGCGCATGGCAGAGCTTTACATAGAAAAATCAAAGATTGTCTATTTCATCCAGAAAGAAAAAATCGGCAATCAAAAGGAATCTTCTCTGAGTAAATTTGAGTATGAGGTTTTTAAAACCAGGGCGATTGAGATATACCAGAGGATACTTGATCATTACCCCGATTATCCTGACAGGGACAAGGTCTATTTTTTTATGGCCCATGAGCACAGGGAACTGGGAAACATAGACGAGATGGTGAATTGTTACAAGACCCTGATCAAGAATCATCCGAATAGCATATACATCCCGGAGGCATACCTGCTTTTAGGTGACTATTATTTTGCCCAGCAGGAACTTGAGCTCTCCACTGAACATTATAAGAAGGTTCTTGATTACCCGAAAAGCCCTGCTGTGGCCATAGCGAGGTACAAGCTTGCCTGGTGTTTTATAAATGCCGTGGACTATGAGAAGGCGATAAAGCTGTTTGAGGAGGCTGTGATGGACATTGAGGCGAGCAAGGAGCTGGATGTTGATACATACAGGCATGTTGATGTGCGCCTCGAATCACTTATTGATATGGCCTACTGCTATCCTGAATATTACAAGAACAGCACACCCGAAGAGGCGGTAAACTATTTCAAGAGATATTCCTGGTCAAGACAGTCATACACCATTGTAATGGAGAAGCTGGCCAACAGATACTTTGCAAAAAGAAAATGGGAAATGGCTGCCACCCTGTACCGTGAGTTGTGTGATATAAGGCAGGACCCTGAAAAACTCCTTGAATACTGCAACAGTATATTTGAGTGTGTGCAGGCCATAGGCACATATGACAGCGCAGACAAGGATGTGGAAATAATCGTCAAGGCACTTAAAAAACAGAAATATTCCATAAATGTTGAGGAAAGTCAGAAGAAAAGGGATATAGAAAAATATGAGGCCTATGCAAGAAATATTGTGACTCATCTCCATGACAGGGCAAGAAAAACAAAGTCAAAGGAATCCTTTAAGATTGCCGGCGCTGCATACAAGAGCTACCTTGAATTTTTCGAAGAGAGCCCTGTAAGTGCAGATATGCTTAAAAACTATGCAGAGGCGCTATTTTCGGCTGAGGAGTATCTTGAGGCAGGAAAGGCCTATGAAAAGATATATAATACGGTCAAACTTGATCCGCAGGATAAACAGGATAAGTTATACAGCGCTGTAATATCCTATTACAATGCCCTCAAGGATAAGGAACACCTGAATAATTATGAGATAACATACGCAAGGCAGGGCATGAGGGCAACAGGAAAGATGTATGCCTCATCCTACCCACAGAGCCCGGTTATAGCGGATGTGCTTTTCAATGTTGCCTGGGTTGCCTATGACGCAGGGATGAATGACAAGGCAGTAGAGGAATTAACAGCCTTTATAGAAAAATATCCTGAGGGTGAGTCAGCAAAGGCCGCTGTTCATCTTGTGCTTGATATCCATAATATGGATGAAAACTATAAGGGGCTTTATGAATATGGAGAAAAGATATTAGCTAACAACCGGATTACCGACAGCAAGTTCAAGCAGGAAATAGCAGCCATTGTCAAGAATGCAGACACAAAAATAGTATCATCCATGACCCTTAAAGCTGTGGACAACTGGGATCAGGGTAAGAAGGAGCTTTTAACCATTGCGGATGACAAGGCATCATCAGGCATGGGTGAGCAGGCGCTGAATGCCCTTATTGTATCGGCAGTTGAAAAGAATGATTATGAAACCTTCTTCACAGCAGGCGAATCCCTTATAAACAAGTTCCCGGAATCTCCCCGCTCAAAGGAGACAATGGGCAGGATGATAGAGACTTCATATAAAATCGGCCAATTCAGACTGATGGTTGAGTATATGGAGTTATTTCTTAGGCTCGATCCTGATCACAAGTCATCAGCCGATTTTTTAAGCCAGGCAGCAAAGATAAGGGAGATTTTTGGCCAGTATGATATGGCAAACAGACATTATCTGACCCTCTTGAACCATCCATTGTATTCAAAAAAGGATCAGGAGGAGGTCATCTTCAGCATCGCTGAAAATGCCGTTAAAAGCAACAATTACACTGAGGCGCTATCGATCCTGCAAAACAGGTATGCAAATCTTGGCGCAACAGGGAAAATTCATGCAGATGCCATAATGGCCTGGATATATGATCAGAAAAATGAAAGGGAGAATGCAGATAGATTTTATGCAAACGCCCTGAAATCCTATGAAAAGGGGCTTGGTAAAAAAGATCCGGCCATGAATGATGCAGTTGCAAGGATTGTATTCACAGAGGTTAAGAAACTGGAAGACAGATACTATGCACTGAAGCTTGAGGGCAGCATAGATAATGCGATTGTAAAACAAAAGACAGATCTCCTCACTGACCTTGAGAAAAGATATGAACAGGTAATAAGTTATCAGTCTCCTGAATGGGCCCTTAAGGCATGTTATCAGACAGCTCTTCTAAATTTTGAGTTTGCCTCATTTTTAAAGAATGCACCGCTTCCTGAACTTACCGAGGAAGAAAAGAAGGCATATATAGCGGCCATTGATGAAAAGGCCTCTGCCTATACAAAAAAGGGCAATGAGTACATGGATACCTCTGCGGAACTCTCCAGAAAATGGGAGATCTGTGATCCCATGATGGTCGCCTATTACCAGCCTGATTACAGGTCAGACACACAGGGCAAAACCTTTAAAATATTTAACGGGAGGATATCCAGCAGCCTGGTCGGCAAGGAAGGCCTAAGCGATCAGCAGCTAAGGCCAATATATGACGCCCTTTACAGAAAATCCGGACAGGTTTCTGGCCTTATGGCCCTTTCAAAGGCCTATATTAGTAAAGGGGATTTTGGTCAGGCAATCCTTGTTACAAAGAGCATGATGGAAAATGTCCCTGATAAGGATAAGAGGACAGAATCCATTCTTTTTACAATGCTCGGTTTATGTCACCTTTATACGGGAGAGGATACCCTTGCAAGGGACGAATTCAAACAGGCGCTTAAACTTGATAAGGATTCTGTAGAGGCAAAGATCAATCTTGCTGGTCTCTATTCCTATTATGGCCACAGGGATAAGGCAATGGCCATGAAAACGGAGATAAATGCTTCGGATATTGCTTCACCAGAGCTAATTCATCCAAAGGCAAAGGAATATTATTATGCTGACACGCGGACAACTAAGAATTAGGCCTACATTCCATATTATAACCACCATCCTGACCTGTGTGATGGTTCTTTATGGATGTAATTCAAAGAAAAAAAATGGCGGTACAGGCACAACCAGTGAGCCCCCTGTGTACCAGCCAACAAGCCCGAGGCAATGGGATATGCATCTTGTGAAACACATTAATGCAGAAGGTCTCCTGACACCGGGTGTAACGGCTGTGAAGGGCAGTGATGGAAATATCAGGATTGCCTATTATAGCGACGGAACAGATTTTAATAATGAGAATCGTTACAATATAAATTATATCGTGTGGGATAGTGTTACAAACAGCATAGTGAGCGAAGAGATGCTTGATCCGATGCCTCCTGAAAATGGAGGAGAGGGTCTGGACAACTGTAACCAGCTCGCTTTGGCCCTGAATAGCTCTAATGCCCCAGTTATAGCCTATCAGGGCGGGTTATACAGGGATCAGGCCCCCAGCGATGGTGAGCAGTCAGATGTAATGTTCAGCATTAAGGCAGGGAATAGCTGGACAGAATACACAGGCGCAATTGGATATGTTGACAGAAATCCATTCTATGACGGCCTTGCAGGCAGTGATCTCTCTTTGGCTCTTGATTCATCAGGGAACATCCATATCGCCTTTCAGTTCTATTATGAAGGAATGGATTCATACAATTTTGAATATCCGGCATTGAATTATGTGAGACATGAACGGGGTTCAATTGGTGATCCGGTTTCTGACAGCGAATGGGCTGACATGGAAGAGACAGTATATGGGAGCGTTTTTACCCAGACATCGGCTGTGCACAGGGGGGTTGGTTACGGTTGTAAACTGCTCCTTGATAATAGCGGTAATCCGGTTCTCTTTTTTGCTGAATCCACTGACCATAGCAATACATACGGGTTATGGTTTGCAAGAAGAAACAGTAATGGAGAATGGTCAAGACAATGGGTGGAGAAGGTAGAAAGCGGCTGGACAATCGGAGATATCAGCGCTGCAAAAGCTCCGAATGGCTTATTTGCGGTTGCCTATACAAAGGTATGTCTAAATTGTGATGATGATGAGGGAGATCACCTGAAATATGCAGTGCAATCCGGAAACGGCTTTGATGTGCGGGTAGTGGATCAGTCATCAATATGCGGCCACAGCCCCTCTCTAGCATTTGACTCGGCAGGCAACCCTGCAATAGCCTACTATGACAAACGGAGCTACATAGGCAGAAGCAGGAAATTACTCAAGTTTGCCCAGTTTAACGGGTCAACATGGAAGACTGAAACCGTGGCTCAGAATAATGATTACGGCCATTATAACAGCCTGTGGTTTGATTCAAACAACGTGCCGCTAATTTGTTCATATTCAGAGGCAAGAGACAATATCGCAATATTCAGGAAACCTTAGAGATATTATTGAACAGGGTTAAATAGGCTATAAAGCAACAGACGAGAGGAGGCAATGTCATGAGAAGAAATAATTTAAAAAGATTACTTGTATGGGTCGGGTTTGCCTTTTTATTAGGGTGGCCTGTTAACAATGCCCTGGCAGGATGGGCAAATGATATCTTTGATGAATGCCCTGATGACCAGTGCGGCGCGCCTCCATCAGGAGGAGTAGGCGGAGGAGGCGCAGGAGGCGGGCCTCTGGTAATTTCCTATAACTTTGGACCAAGGTTTTACCCGATGGAGGATTTTGATTATGACGGCGTGTTTGACCTTCTTGACAACTGCCCCTTTAATCCAAATGAGCAGACAGAAAACCAGGATGGGGACGATTTTGGCGATGCCTGCGACAACTGCCCTGGCATAGCAAATAATGATCAGCTTGATACTGATGGCGATGGTGAAGGGGATGCATGCGACGCTGATGACGATGATGATGGCATCCTGGATGCTGGTGACACATGCCCCCTGCATTATGACCCGAGCGGCGCTGATCACGATGGCGACGGCATGGGGGATATATGCGATGACGATGATGACAATGACGGCGTGCCTGATACGGTGGATAACTGTCGGCTCGTTTCAAACCCGAACCAGGAAAATGATGATTATTACGCACTAGGAGATGATGAAGGAAATGCCTGTGACAATGATCTGGATAATGATGGTTTTCTGGAGCCTGATGAAGACCTCTGCCCCAGATGCCGGTCAGCCTCAAACAGTGACAGGGATAATGATGATATTGGAGATGCCTGTGATAACTGCCCAAAAACACACAACCCGGATCAGGCTGACAGGGATCATGATGGAATAGGAGATGCATGTGATGACTAGACTTCTGTCTGTAATTTTAACCCTTGCAATGTTTGCGGTTATCTCTGCATGTGATGCGCCGCCTCTTGAAAGATTCAATATAAGGGATGAGGTGACAATTAATGCCACTTTTCTGACTGAAAACCCTGAAAACATAATCTTTCCGGTCAAGGTGCTCTTTGCGATAGACTGCTCAGGCAGCATGGGCGGAACAGTTCCCGGCTTAGCAGGGGGATCAGACCCTGAAGGACTGAGGCTGGATGCGGTAAGGGAGTTTGTAAATACCTACAACACTGATGAATACCCTAATGTATCCTTTGAAGTCATGCTCTGGAATCTCTCTGTTATGGATACTACAAATAATGACAGTGGACAGCCTGGGTTTACCAGGTCTGCCACTGAGATAAGCAGGGTGCTTGATGGCGCAAACAACCAGTCCATGACAGACTACCTGGGCACTATTGATGCCATAAGGGCGGATATAGAAAATGATATCCACCGCACAGCACAGCAGGAGGGCGGGGCAGATACACTTGTAAGGACAAAATATATTGTTCTATTCTTCAGCGACGGTCTTCCAAATGTGCCTGATGGTATTGGCGGTTCCATGACCCAGGCTGATGCGGATATATTTGAAAGGGTTGATGAGCTGAACGAAATGGTAAATGAAAATGGTGTCGGTGGTTTCAGTTTTCATACCTTTCTGCTTTCAGCTCTTTTCGGTCCTGGGGATGAGGCGGATATGCAGCGGGCGATTAATACGCTACAGCAGATGGCGCATCGGGCAGCCGGTATATTTGTAGAGTTTGAGAACGCCGAGGCAATTGATTTTGTAAATGTTACTGATCTGAGATTATCGGCTGAATATACAATAGAATTTGCCCTTGCCTTTAACCAGAATGTAAAGCCTGGAACAGATCTTGTGCATACGGACAGTGACGGTGACTGGCTGAATGATGAGGAGGAACTCATTTATGGGACTGATCCTCAAAATCCTGATACCGATTATGACGGTATGGGAGACTTTTTTGAGATCAAGGTAAGCTCGCCTCAGCAGGAGATGAACCCCCTTGTCAATGACAGCCCCTGTCAGGCATCTGAAGATGGCACATTTCCTGACACAGACTTTGACGGGTTGACTGACTGCGAGGAGTATATCAAGGGTACAAACAGGTATATGACAGATACGGATCAGGATGGCATACCTGACGGAGTGGAGTTTTACATGGGAACAAATTCCCTCCTTAATAACCTGATAAAGGACAGCGATTTTGACGGCGACCCTGACTGGCTTGAGGTGCGTGCCCATACAAATGTGCTGGCGAGTGATCCACAGATACAAAGGGATAACAGTTACCAGTACAACCTGATTGATCAGGGTTACCCGAGAGATGCACAGACAGGTTCTCTTCTCCCGATGCGTCAGTATCACCTCACAGTATCCAATATTGACATCATGAATACCCTTGGATACACGGTCGATGGTGTCATCTATCTTAATCCGGGCGACAACATTATACGCCTCTATATTGCCCAGAGGCCTGCTGATCTGCCAAACAGCCCTTTGATATACAGGATGGCAGAGATACAGATTAACTATAACGAGTCAGTGCGGGATATTTATCTGACCCCTAACGATTTTGAACTACTTGACTGATATTCTATAAGATGGAGGTGCTGTCATGAAAAAAATGATTTTTATAGCAATGGTTGCTTTAATATTAAGCGCCTGTAATTCAGAAGGGCCGGGCAATAATAATGACAACGTTAATAATGGAGAATTGATGCTCAACCGCTCTGTTGCAGGGGCAATATCCACCGAGGGAGAGGTAGACCTCTACCACATACGTATAAATGATGCGAATACTATTTTAAATGTTTCAGTTGAGGGTGATACTGTTCATCCTGATGTGGATCTGCTGGTTACAGCCTACCAGAATGAGGTTAATGAGGATAACAGGTTAATGGCGGCTCATGCCCCGGAAAATGCATATCTGCCGGCTGATATTGATATGAATATATATATCAACCAGCCAAAGGAGATATATATTGCAGTAAGAGACCTTATGGATGATGAGGCTGATCCTGAGCAGAGGTACCACCTTACTGTTTCCACTGCCAGCCTGGAGCAGGAAAATAATGATTTTTCCAGCGCCACGATGCTTGCAGTTGATGGCCAGGCAAACGCAGTAGCAGAAAAAATAGATTATGTGGGAGATAAAGATTGCTTTGCCTTCAATATCAGCCAGGAAGGGGTTTACAGTGTTTCTATAGATTACAAACCCTTTGTGGGCGGAACCCAGGTAAGGCCGGCAGCAAGGATTTTTGGGCCTGACGGAGCAATGATAGACTCTGTAAATAATATAACTGGTAAAGGATTCAAGTTCTTGACACACCTTACCCCATCAGCCAGCCCCTATCATGTTGTTGTAGAAGACACAGGAAATGATGATTCTGACCAGTCCTCTTCATATAACATCAATATAGTTTCGGTTGATGCAGATGAAGCATATTCAAATGATACAGAGGGTGATGCTACCCAGATGACACTATCGGGCGTAAATACCTATTCAGCCCTTGCTGCGCTTGATTATGCCTCATCATACGAAGACCCTGATCATCTCGGAGACAGGGACTGGTATGTTATACCGGTTGATAGTATAAATGTCACCGGTATCAAGGTAATAAATTTTACCATGGCTGATCAGGATAATGTCAGAAACCTTGACTACAGGATAAGCCTTATGGATGAATCAGGGGCTGTTTTATTTACCCATGATTATAATGGAGGAAGTTCTCCATATATTACCCAGATAAAGGCTGGCACAGGCGACCATTATATCCTCATTCAGACAGCAGGAACAGCGAGGGTTCAGGCAAGCGCAGCATACAGCCTTAATGTTGAGGTGACTGGTGTTCCAGACCCTGCTGAAGCAGGAAATGGCAACAATACAGAGAGTAATGCAACCCTTATCACATCAGGTGTAAATACGGAAGGCAAAATCGCCTTCAGAGGCGATGTGGACTGGTACAGGATAGAGGTGCCCACAGACAGCCCGAAAATCCTGGAGGTATCCCTTGAAAGCGCTGCCTCACTGGTGGAGTATGATGCGCAGATAAGGCTCAATAACAATACCCTGAAAAGAATGTATGACACAAACGGCTCAGATGCCGCTACAGTGCTAACTACCAGCATTTATATAGATGCCAATTCACAGACAACAACAGATTATTTCATTAAGGTTGCTGATTACCAGGATGATGATGGTGACTCCATCCCCTACAACCTTTTGGTTAATGTTGTGCCGATACCTGCTGATGCAGGTGTCGCAGCCGCGCCCGGAAATGAGTATCGCTATTACTTCAGCGAGGTTGAAGAGAGGGCAATGGATGCCAGCAGGTCAACTGACCTTGAGCTTGAGATATGGACAACAGAACAGCCTGAGTTCAAGGCGGATACGCGCCTCCTTAACTTCAGGGCAACGGACCTTGCTGCCCTGCACATTGCTAAAACAAATAATCCTGACGGCACCGTTACCATCACCTTCCCGTGGATAGCGGGTTTTGTGGATTACCAGGGTGACAGGGATTTTTACAGACTTGATCTTAAAACCCTTGATCCGGCTATCCCTGATGCACAGTGGTATTATGACGTAGAGATAAGACTTGCAACCAGGGCTGCAACCGATGTTGAGTATAACTGGAAATTCTACCGTGACCATAACGGGAACGGGATCATTATGGATAACCCCGGCGCTGATGACGGCTACAAGGCCAATAACGGTGATATCACCTTGACCAGTGAACCAATTGATATTACAACGCCATCAGGCACAGAGACATTTTATGTTGGCGACAGGTGGACAACTGAAAATCCAAGGAATTACACTGTTTTTATTGGCATGAGTGATTTCGATTACAGAAATTTACCAACATCAAACCCGGATGATCCCATGATAAATCCTGATCCTGACAATGACTGGGGATATGATGCCCCATATTATTTCAAGGTTGTACTGACATATCATCCGGGGGTCTCCTACCCGCAATGATATAATTAAGGTTACCTCCAAAAAGAGCCCCATTGTGAAGATAATATAATCTCACAATGGGGGTTTTTGTTTTAAGCCTTGAGCCTTGAACCGTGAGCTTTCCCTGACAGCCTTTAGCCTGTAGTCCATGTCCTGTGCATTTTCTTCTCTTGCCCATTGCTCACTTTTCTGATAATACAAACCAGTCAATAAAATAATCAATTTCAATTATTTAAACATTTTATCGGCCATTATAGAGCGGTTATCAATTGAACCTGACTTTGATTGTAGAATGGGGCCTCAAGTTATCATGTTAAATTGAGTTTTGATATTTTGAGGTGTACTGGTTTATAGAGTAATCGTATGAACAAACAAAGAATTTTCATTAGCAGTGTTCAATCAGAATTTGCCTCAGAACGGCAGATGCTGAATGATTATATCAGCACCGATGCAATGCTGGGTAAGTTCTTTGAACCTTTTATCTTTGAAAATTTACCAGCCACGGATAAAGATGCATCCAGGGCTTACCTTGAACAGGTAGAACGATGCGATATCTATTTAGGCATTTTTGGAACGCAATATGGTTTTCAAGATGAAAACGGTATCTCCCCCACTGAACGCGAATTTGCCCACGCCTGCAAACACGGCAAGGTAAGACTTGTTTTCATAAACCATTTAAATCAAAACGAGCGCCACCCTAAAATACAGCAACTGATTCAGAAGGCTGAAAGAGAAGTAATACGAAGAAACTTTGCATCGCCAGAAGAGCTTAAAACCTCGGTCTACGCGGCCCTGGTGTACTATCTTGAAGAAAAAGAACTTATCCGTACCGTTCCTTTTGATGCGGCCATTTGTAAACGTGCTACAATAAACGACATTGATCCTGATCGTGTTCGCTGGTTTATACAACTGGCAAGTGAAAAAAGAAATTTCCCCTTTTCCTCTTTAGCTGCACCGGAAGAGGTGCTTATGCATCTAAATTTATTAAAAACAGAAGGGTTAACCAATGCAGCCCTGCTTTTATTTGGAAAGCAGACTCAACGTTTTTTTATAACAGCCGAGGTACGTTGTGCATTATTTCCTGGTTATGAAGTTGAAAAGCCTATAACTTCTTATCAGGTTTATAAGGGGGATGTGTTTCAACAGGTGGATGCTGCGGTTGATTTCCTGTTATCCCGTGTTGACCTGTATGTAGGTGACCGCAGCAAATCTATTGCTGTACCTACACGCTACGAACTACCACGTGCTGCGGTAAAAGAAGCTGTTGTAAATGCTATTGCCCATCGCGATTACACCAGCAACGCATCTGTTCAGGTGATGCTTTTTCGAAACCGGCTGGAGGTATGGAATCCAGGGCAATTACCATACCATTTGCCCATTTCTAAACTTAAACAACCCCACGCCTCTTACCCGGCTAACCCGCTACTGGCAGAAACCCTATATCTGGCTGGTTATATTGAGAGAATGGGTACCGGTATTCCGGACATGGTGAATGAATGTCTCGCCGCCGGTTTGAAAGAACCTGAATTGCAACAGGATGAAGCATTTAAAACTATCCTTTGGAGAAAAGAAGCTATGACCGACCATGTTACCGAACATGTTACCGACCATGTTACCGAACATGTTAAAACGCTCATAACGATTTTAGTAGAAGAAAAAAGTCGGCCAGAATTACAGGAATTGCTCGGCATTAAACATCGCCCCCATTTTATGGAAAGTTATATAAATCCGGCATTGAATGGAGGTTTTGTTGAAATGACCTTGCCTGACAAACCTAAAAGCATCAACCAGAAATACCGCCTTACACCTAAAGGCAAGGTGTTACAACAAGAATTAAGAAAGAAGAAATAGCCGGAAAAAATAAACGAAAAAGACCTGTCATAGACTGTAATTTTATCAACTGATGAAATAGAAATCTTGAGGTCGCAATTTGCGACTCCAAGTAGGAGCGGTCGAGATGTTGATTAAAAACAGGTAAATACTATGAAAAAACATAAATCTGATAACCGTTTAGATGACCTTGTTCAAAAAATTGGTGCAATTTTTGAAGGGACAAAAGGTCTCGCGCAACAGGCTGTGAAACTGTATTCAGTTGAAGTTGAGGCCATTATAAGAGGGCGGAGCCAGCATGCAAAAAGAATTGAATGGTGGCTCAGTTACATGCTCGACTTCTGTTTTGATGATAAGATGCTACTGTTATATAAAAAACTCTGCCGATATTATTACGACATCAATCCTGAAGCTACAGTTTCCTATGTTTATGCATATCGTGAAATGTGGGATGAGCAGGAATCACATGAGGATGAAATTAACCAATAATAATCAGATATTTCTGATAATTGTTCATTGATCATTGTCCCATTTTCTGCTAATACAACCATTCAATAAATAATATAATTTTAATTAGTTAGCAGCCAATCAGAAATAGATAGCAACAGAATGGAGCATACAGCAATTTACCAAGTCTTTGTATTAAAGCCATAAGCTTATGGCTGAATGCTGAAAGCTGACAGCTTCCATTCAAAAACATCTGTTTTCTGGATGGACATTAGTTAAATATGAATTAAACGTAACACATAATAATCGGCCACAAAAAGACCTGTTATCGGCTGGAGTTTAAATTGGTTGCATTTATGCGATATTAACATCATCTATCAGCCTTATCTGTTATATTGAGGAGTAGATCAAATTGGGGTATACATCAATTCGTGACAATCACTCTCATGGTACTGTTGGAGATTTTTTAAAACAGGTTATTGGTAACAACTCAGATGTTTCTATAGTTTCAGCATATTTCACAATATATGCATATCATAACCTGAAAGAAAACCTTGACCAAATCAAAAAACTCCGCTTTTTATTCGGTGAACCCAAATTCCTCAAATCAATAGACCCGGATAAGACAAATACCAGAAGTTTTGAAATAGAGGATGACAGGATTGTTATTCCTATTGAAAGCCGCCTTGTGCAAAAACAGGTCGCCAGAGAATGTGCTGACTGGATAAAGGATAAGGTGGAAATCCGCTCTATGGTTAAACCAAATTTTCTCCATGGAAAGATGTACCATATCAGGCAGGAAAGCGGCATCGAAAAGGCTATAGCGGGAAGCTCCAATTTTACTGTAAATGGCCTGGGGCTTGGCGGAACTAAAAATATTGAACTTAATATTGTAATCGATAGTGACAGAGACAGGCAGGAACTCAAGGAGTGGTTTGATTCTATCTGGGATGATAAATCCGGTATTGTGGAAGATGTAAAGGAACAGGTATTAAAATATCTTGAACAATTGTATTTAGAGAATGAACCTGAGTTCATCTACTTTAAAACCCTTTACCATATTTTTGAAGATTATCTGGATGAACAGAAAAAAGGTGGCCTTCTTAATGAACGTACCGGTTTTTTTGACAGCGAGATATGGAATGCGCTGTATGATTTCCAAAAGGATGGTGTAAAAGGTGCCATCAATAAAATCCTGAAGCATAATGGATGTATCATCGCTGATAGTGTCGGACTGGGTAAAACCTACGAAGCATTAGCCATTATCAAATATTTTGAACTATTAAATAGTCGGGTTCTCGTATTGTGCCCAAAAAAACTTTCATGCAACTGGACGATTTATCAGGCTAACCAGAACCACCTACTGAACCCCTTTAAAAAAGACAGGTTCAATTACACATTGCTATATCATACAGATATGGGAAGAAAAACCGGGTTGTCAGGAGCAAACGCTATTGATCTCGAAAACTTTAATTGGGGTGCCTATGACCTGGTTGTTATCGATGAATCACATAATTTTAAAGGTAACCCTACTGAAAAGGTAGATGATGATGGGAATAAGAGATTAAATCGGGCAAAATGGTTAATGGAGAAGATAATTAAATCAGGTGTGAAAACCAGAGTTCTTATGCTTTCTGCAACTCCGGTTAATAACAGCCTGCGTGATCTGCGTAATCAGATTGCACTTATCACCGAAGGAAAAGAAGATGCCCTTTGGGAATTATGTAAAATTAAAGACATCAGCACAACGCTTAAAAATGCTCAAACACAGTTTACAGCCTGGGCTGATCATAAAAAAAATCCAAAAAGAGCACTTAAACAGCTTCTTGAAAAACTGGACTCATCTTTTTTTAAACTCCTGGATGAACTCACAATAGCCCGTTCCAGAAAACATATAAAGAGTTTTTATAAAATTGAATCGGTCGGAAAGTTCCCTGAAAGGCAAAAACCTCATTCTGTGTATCCAGGGATAGACCTTAATAATCGTTTCCCTTCCTATGACAGGCTCAATAAACAGATACTTGAATATAAACTAACAGTTTTCAATCCATCAGCATATGTAAAAGAAGAAAAGCAGAAAAAGTATGAAGAATTAGCAGCCTCTGAAGTTCTAGCTTTTAAACAGGAAGATCGCGAAAACTTTTTGATAGGAATGATGAAGATCAATTATCTGAAAAGGTTAGAAAGCTCCATAGAGTCCTTTGAGATATCAATGGACAGGACTATCATGAAAATTGAAAATCTTGAGAATAAGATCAACGCATTCTTAAGTCTGAAAAGCTGTTCACAGGAAGAAACCCTTGAGGGTCTTGAGCCAGATGAAGACGAGTTGGAAGAGAGCGCAGATGATATCGAGCAATGGCAGGTAGGTAAAAAATTAAAATTTGATCTTGCTGATCTTGAACTTGAGCGTTGGCTTGCTGATCTCAAAAAGGATAAAGAGGCACTTTTAGATTTATATAACAATGCGTGCGCAGTGACACCTGAAAGAGACGCCAAACTTGCTGAACTGAAAAAATTGATCACTGAAAAGGTAAAGGCACCTTTTAATGACAATAACAAAAAGGTAATAGTGTTCACCGCTTTTTCTGATACTGCACAATATATCTATTCAAACATCAAAGAATGGTCTCTTAAAGAACTTGGCATACACAGCGCCCTGGTATGCGGGAGTTTTACCAGTACAACCTTTGGTAAGAATGATTATGACAGCATTTTAATGAATTTCTCGCCCATATCCAAGAATCGTTCAAAGATAACATCTCTAACCCAGGGTGAAGAGATCAATCTTCTCATTGCAACTGACTGTATCTCAGAAGGTCAAAATCTTCAGGATTGCGATTACCTTATCAACTATGACATACACTGGAATCCGATTCGAATCATACAGAGATTCGGGCGTATTGACAGGCTTGGCAGCATTAATAAAACAATCCAGTTGGTTAATTTCTGGCCGACCAATGATCTTGATAATTATATCAATCTCAAGGAACGGGTAGAAGCACGCATGGCACTTGTTGATGTTACAGCAACAGGGGAAGATAATATACTTAATACCGAACAGTTGCAGGAACTGATCTCGGATGATCTCAAATACCGCAACAGACAACTCAAAAAACTCAAAGAAGAGGTTCTTGATCTTGAAGAAATTGACGAGAGTGTATCCCTTACAGACTTTACACTGGATGATTTCCGTGTAGAACTCATGAATTTTATTGAGAGTAACAGGCGACGTCTCAAAGAAAGCCCTTTTGGATTATATGCGGTTGTGCCTTCTCCGGCAGGTGAGCATCTTGATTTTTACAAAGGAAGTGAATTCTCATCTGCTGAAAAGGATATAATTAAACCAGGTATAATATTCTGTCTTGCACAGAATGGTGTAACAGATGGCAATGAAGAGGTTAATCCCCTTAATCCATACTTTCTTGTTTATATACGCGATGATGGTACAGTGAGATATAACTATACCAATGCGAAGCAGATACTGGAGATATTCAGGCTTCTCTGTCAGGATGTCAAAACACCCTATGAGAAGCTCTGTGAGATATTTAATTCAGAGACAAGCCATGGTCAGGATATGTCTAATTGTACAGAACTGTTAAAAAAGGCAGTTGGTGAGATTGTTCGAATATTCAAAAAACGGGACAGCATCAGACTGACTAAAGACAGAGGAGCGCTGATTACTCCAAAAGCAAACCAGGTTAATGAGGTTGCTAATTTTGAACTTGTTACATGGCTGATAATAAAATGAAAAAAGGGTCCTAAATGGCTATGAACAAACAAGAGCTCAAACTCATCCTTGAAGAAGGTGAGGGTTACCGTATTGAGTTTAAGGAAAAGGTTTCGGATCTTGATCGTGAAATGGTTGCATTTGCCAACGCATCAGGAGGCAGAATATTGCTTGGAATCAGTGATCAGGGCCTTGTGAAGGGCATTGCCATCAATAACAGTCTTAAAAGCCGAATACAGGATATTGCCAATAACTGTGATCCTTCTATAAAAATCTATTTTGAAGAATTTGAAAATATACTAATTGTTCATGTGCGTGAAGGCACAGACAAACCTTATCGATGTACAGGAGGGTTTTATACACGCACCGGGCCAAATTCACAGAAGCTGAATCGTGATCAGATCGTTTCATTTATACAGGCAGAGGGTAAGGTCAGGTATGATGAACTTGTAAAACGTGATTTTACTGACAAGGACATTGATCAGGAAAAGTTAGACAAGTTCCTTAAAATGGCCGGGATATCACCAGTACTGGATAAACCCCTGCTCTATAAAAACTTAGGGATAGGCGAGATACAGGAAGGGCGTGTATTCTACAACAACCTGGCCCCGCTATTCTTTGCAAAAAACCTGAATGATTTTTATTATCACACCGTGGTTACCTGTGCACTCTATCAAGGCAAAGAGAAGGCGGTAGTGCTGGACAGAAAAGATTATAACTCCGATCTTGTTTCAAATGTTGACCTTGCCATGAATTTTATCAAGCAGTATCTGCCTGTTCGCTATGAATTCACCGGAAATCTCAGACGAAAAGAGATCCCGCAGATACCCTATAAAGCCCTCAGGGAATCACTGATCAATGCTGTAGTCCATCGGGATTACTTTGAAAAGGGCGCAAACGTAATGGTTGAGCTATACGGTGACCGGATTGAGATTACCAACCCAGGTGGGCTGGTAAAGGGTTTAACCCCTGAAGATTTCGGAAAAGTAAGTATGCTCAGAAATCCCGGAATAGCAAATTTATTCCAGAGGATTGATTATATAGAGAAGATGGGCACAGGAATAGAACGTATCCGCCTGGAGCTTAAAAAGGCAAAGGTTCCGCAGGTGCAATATGAACTTATGCCGGTTTATGTGAGGGCTATATTCCCCAGACCTGAAGAGGCTTTAGAGGATACTACCCAGAAAACTGACCAAAAGCCTGTCCAGAAAACTATCCAGAAAACTACCCAGAAACAACAGGAGATTTTAAACTA
>CAYWRH010000047.1:0-25998 GCA_964460435.1 uncultured Desulfatiglans sp. | reverse complement strand
TACCTCCTGTTAAATTTAATTCGAAAAAAATTTAATAATATTAAATTATACATTAATAATATTGAATATATTAATAATATTGTCAACTTTTTTCTATTTTTATTTAGTTTCCAATGAGCTTTTCATTATTAAAAGTCGCTTGACTTTAAAACGACTGTTTGAAATAACTGGCTATAAAATTTCATGAAAAGCAGGTATCAGATAAAAGTGTCAAAAAAATCCAGCGATCAACAGGAGAGCAGTAATACAGTAAAGCAGACAAGAGAAAGGCTCCTTGAAAAGGCGGAAATACTTTTTGCACAGAAGGGATATCATGCCATTGGGGTTCGCGATATTACCTCTGCTGCAAAATGTAATATGGCATCTGTCAATTACCACTTCAGCAACAAGATGAATCTATACCTTGAGGTCTTTAGATCCAGGTGGATCCCCCGTGAACGGCTCATGTACGAGGCATTTGAGGCAAAGGTTGACAGTATTACTGATCCGACTCCGGAGCAGATTATCCAGGCCCTGGCAAAGGCATACCTTGAGGGGCCTTTAACCGATGAGGAGTTCGGCAGGCACAGGCAGTTGATTGTGCGGGAGCTAAATAACCCGACAGAGGCATTTGAGCTTGTGGCGGATCAGACCCTGAGGCCATTATTTAACAAACTGTACGGGCTTTTAAAAAATGTCGCCAGGGATAATGTAAATGATGCAAATCTCAGCTTTGATATAATGAGCATTTTTGGTATTATACTTTACTTTAATTATTCAAGGCCAATGATCTCTCGCGTGACCGGAAAACCCTATGACGCTGATTTCAAGGCCAGATTGATAGAACATGTGGTGCGGTTCTCGCTTTACGGGATGAGCAGCAGCAACAAGATCTCTCCTGCATCGTAAAACAGGGCTGTCGTCCATCTTTTGAACCTTAATAAGGGAAGATACAGGATCAATTTTCTTAGGAGGAATTTATGACAGAAAAGGTTTTTACAAGCTGCACCAACGCAGGCCCCATATCGGTCTATGTGAAGGATGGCAGGGTTGTCAGGATCAGGCCGCTCATAGCAAAGGATGAAGACTTTAAACCATCCTGGACAATAGATGACGGGAAGAGAAAATATTCGCCTCCCAACAAGTTTTTCATATCGCCCTTCATTCACACGGAGAGGACAAGACTCTACTCTGAGGACAGGATTAAATATCCATATAAAAGGGTAGATTTTGACCCTAATGGTAAACGTAACCAGCAGAACAGGGGCAAGGCAAAATATGAGCGGATAAGCTGGGATGAGGCGCTGGATATAGTATCATCAGAGATCAAAAGGATAACAGATAGCTATGGCTCTTCCGCCATTACGGGCATTACATCAAGCCACCACAACTGGGGTATTGTTGGCTACAAGATGGGGCCGTTTGCAAGGTTTATGAACATGATAGGCTATACCCCAATCCTGGATAACCCTGACAGCTGGGAAGGGTGGCACTGGGGCGCAACACACACCTACGGCTTCTACTGGAGGCTCGGCATGCCTGAACCCTATGACCATCTTACAGATGCCCTTCAGCATGCAGAGATGATCGTCTTCTGGTCATGCGACCCTGATTCGACAAGGGGCACCTATACAGGCCAGGATTCAAGCATGTGGCGTCAGTGGCTCAAGGAAAAGGGGGTTGAGATGGTCTTTATTGATCCCCTTTACAACTACACAAACGCCGCAATGGACGGCAAGTGGATACCCATAAGGATGGGCACAGGCACAGCGCTTGCCATGGCAATTGCCTACGTCTGGATCACGGAAGATACCTATGACAAAAAATATATCGAAACCCGTACAGCAGGTTTTGAAACATTCAAGGACTATGTCATGGGCAGGGAAGACGGCGTTGCCAAGACACCTGCCTGGGCATCTATAGAGACAGGCATCCCCATAAAAACCATAGTATCACTTGCAAGAAGATGGGCAACCAGAAGGACAGTGCTGGCGAGCGGCACAAGGGGCGGTGAGGGCGGCGCATGCCGCGAGGCATACGCCACAGAATGGGCAAGGATGATGGTGCTGCTGCAGGCAATGCAGGGCTTAGGAAAACCGGGTGTAAGCATCTGGGGCACATGCATGGGGGCGCCCTCTAATGTTGATGTGTTTTTCCCAGGTTATGCAGACCCTGACGGCAGGATGGGCTCCACAAAGGCGGCAAAGATCAAGTTTTCACCGGCCCAGAACCCCACAAAACAGAGGCTTTACAGGCTGACTGTGCCGGACGCAATATTGAACCCTCCTGTCGAATGGAAGGGTGATGGTTTCTGCGGCAACTCCCTTGAACAGCAGTTTAACGAATATGTATACCCCATGAAAGGCCACTCGGAGGTAAAGATGTTTTACCGTTACGGAGGGTCATTCATGGGCACCATGAGCGATACAAACAAGTGGGTAAGGATGTACCAGAGCGAAAAGCTCGAATTTGTTGTTAACCAGGACTGCTGGTACAACAGCGAAACAAACTTTGCAGATATTATCCTGCCAGCCTGCACGAGTATTGAGCGTGACGATGTGGGGGAATGGGGCGCTGCTGGCGGTTACACGCATCATGCCTCTAACGGGTGCAACCACAGGATCGTGGTGCGTCAGCAAAAGTGTATAGAGCCCCTGTGGGAATCAAAGTCCGACTACCAGATATTCACACTCCTTTCCGAACGTCTTGGCAAAAAAGAGGAGTTCACTGACGGCAAGGATGAGATAGGATGGATAAAGGCATTCTACGAGATATCTGACCTGCCCAAATATATTTCCTATGAGGAGTTTGAAAAGAAGGGCTACTATGTAATCCCAATGCCAGAGGATTACAAGCCAACCGTATCCATGAGATGGTTTGCTGAGGGAAGGGCCTGCGATACTCCTGACCCGGCCAACCCGAAAAGGGGCACAGACAAGGCAAATGAGCTGGGCACATATACCGGTAAAATAGAATTTGTTTCAGAGAGCCTTAAAAAATATTTCCCAAATGATGAGGAAAGGCCTGTCTCGCCAAAATATATCCCGAGCTGGGAAGGCCACAGGTCGGAACTGGCAAAGAGGTATCCTCTGGCCCTTGTTTCGCCACACCCGAGGTTTAGCTTCCATACACATTATGACAAGCATGCTGACTGGCTTAATGAGATCCCTACTCACCGTGTGTATAAGGATGGTTACCCATACTGGCCTGTGCGCATACACCCAAATGATGCAGAGCCACGGGGAATTAAAAATGGCGATACTGTAAAGCTATATAATGACCGCGGCGCAGTGCTCTGCATTGCAAAGGTCACCCAGAGGGTTATGCCCGGGGTAATTCACAGCTATGCATCATCCGCTGTTTATGATCCCCTTGAACCCGGAAAGGCCGGTTCAATAGATCGTGGAGGCTGCGTTAACCTGCTCACATCATCAAGGATGCTTTCAAAGAACGTTCCCGGTATGACGCCCAATTCGTGCCTTATAGAAATAGAAAAGTGGGAGGGATAACAGATGGCAAGATTCGGAATGATAATAGATATTGATAAATGCACAGGCTGCTATAGCTGTTTTCTGGCCTGCAAAGATGAATTCTGCGGCAATAACTACCCGGGGTATGCGGCCTCACAGCCGGCCAGAGGCCATTACTGGATGAAGATAGTCCCTGTTGAAAGGGGCACCACACCCAAGGTAAAGCTGGACTACATCCCCACACCATGCCAGCAGTGTGAAAATGGCTCATGTATTTCAGGGGGCGCAAAGGGCGCTGTTTACAGACGTCCTGATGGGATCGTTATAATTGACCCTGAAAAGGCAAAGGGTGACAAGGATATAGTCTCATCATGCCCCTACAGGGCTATATACTGGAATGAGGAGTTAGAGGTAGCGCAGAAGTGCAATTTTTGCGCCCATCTTCTTGACAAGGGGTGGAAGGAGCCAAGGTGTGTGGAGACATGTCCAACAGGCGCCCTGATATTTGGCGATCTGGATGACCCCAAAAGTGCGATTGCAAAAAAAGCAAAAGAGGGAAAAACAGAGCAGCTTCATCCTGAGTTTGCAATGAAGCCATCTGTCTGTTATATCGGTTTGCCAAAAAAGTTTATCGCCGGCGAGGTCGTATTTGCAGACAAAAAGGATGAGGCTGCCATAGGTGTAAAGGTCACCCTTATGTGCGGAGGCATGAAGATGGAGGCTCATACAGACCACTATGGTGATTTCGAGTTTGACGGGCTGGATTCTAATAAAGAATATAAAATAAAGCTTGAGTATGCAGGGTATAAAACATGTGAGATGACTGTAAAGACCCTGAAGGATATTAACCTGGGTGAGATAGTAATGAAAAGGTGATGCTTTAATGCATCACTATAACATTTATAAACAGCAGCATTAAAACCGTATGGCCTGATCCAGACTCTTTTTGAAACAGGCCATATAAAACAGATTCGGAGGAATATAATATGCTAAAGACATTGCCAAAAGACAAGATACTTATCACAGTGGCCCTGACCGGCGCACTGGTAACCAAGGAGCAGCATCCTGACCTTCCTGTAACCCCTGATGAGATCGCTGAAAATGCCAGGCTCTGCGTTGAGGAGGGCGCTGCCATATGCCATATACACGGCAAGGATAAAAACGGGGGAAACACATCGGATGTTAATGTGTTCAGGGAGATCAAGGAGAAGGTAAGAAAAAAATCCGATGCCATTATACAGTTCAGCACTGGAGGAGGCCCAAATCTTACACAGGAACAGAGGATAGAATGCCTTGACGCACTGCCTGAAATGGCCTCGCTTAATATGGGTTCGCTCATGAGGCTTTCGGGCCAGTATAAGGGCACTGCATTCTGCAATCTCCCTGAAGAGATCGAGACCTACCTTTCCAAGATGAAGAGGCTCAACATCAAACCTGAGATGGAGGTCTATAATTTAGCCATGTTCAAGGAGGTAAATGACATCATCAAAAAGGGCCTGGTAGAGCCGCCATATTGCATCAACCTTGTTCTTGGCATGCGTTATCAGGGGGCGCTTGAGGCAACACCCAAGATACTTACAACACTGATCGATTTTATGCCGGATAATGCAGTATTCAACTGTGCGGCAGTTGGCTCTGACCAGCTTCCGATCACCACCCTGAACATGCTTATGGGCGGTGCTGTAAGGGTTGGCCTTGAAGACAACATCTACTACAGCAAGGGTGTAAAGGCCACTAATATGTCGCTTGTAGCAAGAACAGTAAGGATAGCCAGGGAGCTTGGCAAGGAGCCCATGACACCAAAAGAGGCAAGGGAATTTATAGGGCTTAAACCCCTTTAGGATATTAAATTTTAGCGGGGCAATCAACAGAGTCGCCCAGCATGTACATGAAGAATAAATATAACCTATAAAATATGGAGATAAAAATGACAGATAAACTGAGACTGGAAGATATCAAGAAGGTAGCGGTAATAGGCGCAGGCACAATGGGGCATGGTATTGCACAGGCATTTGCCTATGCAGGTTACCAGGTAAACATGATGTCCCGCACACAGGAAACCCTTAACAGGGCAATGTCCCTCATCAAGGCAAGCCTTGAGGCAATGGCAAATGCAGGACTCGTTGACAAGGCAAAGATAAAGGATGCCCTTGCACGCATAAAGACCTGCACCAGTCTTGAAGAGGCTGCAAAGGATGTGGATATTGCCTTTGAGACAATGGCGGAAAACAAGGATGCCAAGACAAAGGTCTTTGCTGATCTTGATAAAGCTTTACCCAAAAGGGCGCTGATTGCCTCAAACACCACATTTCTGAACCCTTTTGAACTTGCAAAAACAAGCCGCCAGGACAAGATACTTATTGCCCATTTCTATGCGCCGCCGCAGATCATCCCCCTGGTGGATGTTGTAAAGGGGCCTGAAACAGATATGGCAAATGTGGAGCTTATGGTAGAGCTGTTAAGAAAGATGGGCAAAAAACCAATACTCTTCAAGAAATATGTATCAGGATATGCAATAAGCAGGCTCCAGCTTGCGCTCCAGAGAGAGGTATACTACCTGATTGACGAAGGATACCTCACCCCGAGAGAGGTTGATGATGCCTGTATATGGGGCCTTGCAATGCGTATGATGATTGTAGGCGCTGTGGGCCGCATCGATTTCGGCGGCATAGGCCTCAGTGTAAATAACCTGAAAAACCCTGCATGTAATGCCACGCCAATTGATTACAAGCCCAAAAAGATATTTGAACTCTTTGAACAGGGCCATTTGGGCATAAAGACAGGAAAGGGTTTTTATGATTATGGCGGAAAATCAGAGGCAGAGCTCTGCTCCATCAGGGATGAAAAGCTCCTGAAGATGCTTAAGTTCGCAATGGAGCTTGGTGATGCGCTGCCTTCTAAATAGTGTTTATTTTAACCACAGAGGCACAGAGGTCACAGAGTCTTCAACTTTTTAGATTTTACTCCGTGTTCTCCGTGTGCTCCGTGGTTAATAAAAAAGATGTATGTTATAAATGGATTAATGCAATTCAATGCTAAGGAGAGACTATGAGTCTTGAAAAGGTATATATTGTTAGCGGCGCGCGAACCCCAATCGGCCGCTTTGGCGGAACACTGCGTGCCTTGCCGGTGCACAAGTTTACCGCCATCGTTTTGAATGAGGTTATCCGCAGGGCTGGCATAGGGCCAGAGAGCGTGGATGAGGTTGTGATGGGGCATGCCTACCAGAATGGTGAGTGTGCCAACGGGGCGCGCATGGCCCTCCTTGAAGCGGGCTGGCCGGTAACCGTAACAGGTATTGTTGTTGACAGGCGTTGCTGCTCAGGCCTTGATGCCATCAATATAGGCGTGATGAAGATACAGACCGGCAATGCTGATATAGTAGTGGCTGGCGGCATGGAAAGCATGAGCCTTGCCGAGATGTATGTGCCCGGAGATATCCGCTGGGGCCTTGGCGGCAAGACCGATGAAAAATTCGGTTTTATGCCTAAAGGCCACGGCTCCCTTGCCATGTGGGGTATCCCGTTCTATGACAGGATACAGAGGGGCAGGGTTATGGCCCAGCCCATAGAAAGGTTCGGCGAACTCAACTCCATGATGACATGGGCAGAGGCCGCAGCAAGGAATGAGAAGATATCCAGAAAAGAGGTGGATGAATGGGCATATAACAGCCATATGAAGGCTGTAAAGGCCCAGGAATCAGGCAAGTTTGCAGAAGAGATAGTGGGCATTCCCATACCTCAGGCAAAGGGAGCGCCGATCCTCTTTGACAAGGATGAAACGCCGCGGCCTGATACCACACTTGAACAACTGGCAAAACTGAAACCCATATACGAAGGGGGTGTATGTACGGCAGGTAATTCATCCTCTGAAAATGACGGCGCTGGCGCTGTGGTGCTGATGAGTGAAAGGAAGGTAAAGGAGCTGGGCATTAAACCTATGGTAGAATTCCTTGCCTTTTCACCCGCTGGCGATGACCCGACCCTTACATATCCTGCTGTTCCAATAGCTGTAAACAGGGCGCTTAAAAAGGCCGGCATTACACAGGCGCAGATCGACCTGATCGAGATACAGGAGGCCTTTGCCGCCCAGACGTTAGCAGACGCAAAACTCTTAGGGCTTACGCCGGAGGAGTGCAGGGCAAAGGTCAATGTAAACGGTTCAGGCATTTCGCTGGGGCACCCGATAGGTGCAACAGGCGCAATGAGGCTTGTTACCCTGGTTCACGAGATGGTGCGCAGGAACGCACAATACGGTCTTGAAACCATATGCGGAGCAGGCGGCCTCGGCGTTGCCGCAGTTATTAAAAGGGCCTGAACCTTTTTCCCATATCGTATGCAGCTCCTTTAATGAGCTGCATATCCCTTTTTATCTTTTCCTGTTCTCACTGCTTGAGGATTATTTAATCAAATACTCGAGTTTTAGGTTATCTTGACATGCTAACCTATAAACTATATATACACTCAATTAGTACATTAAAAATAAACTCAATTTATTGAGGTTTTTTTCTGTTTTATTATTTTGCACTACTTTTGAGTAATGCTGATAAACAGCCTATTCCCCCAAGAAAGGATCATTTAATGTTGTCAAAACTCTATATGTTATTATCATTGTCTCTTTCTGTTTTCTTTTTAGAGCCAGCATATGCCCTGGAATCAGCTCCTGTATCAGGTAATGAAGACCTTGTTGTCGCAAAGATCTCAGGCAATCCTGTCACTGAAAAACAGGTGTTCACAATAATGAAATTTTCTGCATTCCAGGAAAGGGATGAAGAGCTACCCGATGATTATTTTATTAATATGCCGCATGGTCTGTTCAATGCAGCTATCGATATCTTAATTACAAGAACTATTCTATTAAAAATGGCTCAAGAACAGAAGATTGCTGTATCGGAGGCGGACATTGAAAACATTATGCAGCAGGTTCCCAAAGGTTATCAATCCCATGCAGAATATGCCGAGCAATTGAAAAGATTTGGCATAAGCGAACAGGAGCTCAAGAAGCACACTGCAGAGGCCCTAAAGATACAAAGAGTTATTAGTAATGCTGTGAAAGACATACCTGAAGCTACTGAGGAGGAGGTAGAGAAATTTTATTCGGGTCGTAAGGCCAATATCCTGGCTGCTGAGCAGGTACGGGCCTCGCATATTATGCTTAGCATTGGTCCAGGGGCTACAGAACAGCAGAAAAAGGACATTAAAGAGAAGCTTGAAAAAATAAAAATTGATATCGAGTCTGGAAAGATTACCTTTGCAGAAGCGGCAAAAAAATATTCACAGGATAATGCAACTGCTGCCATTGGGGGTGATCTTGGTGTTATTTATAAAGGTCAGAAGGAAAAAGCCATTGAAACAGTTCTTTTTAATACCCCGCAGGGCGCCATTACGCCCATTATTGAATTAAAAAATGGGTATTTCCTGCTGCGGGTAGACGAGTATAAACCTAAACGCCAGGCCAACCTGGAAGAAACGAAGGACCTCGCTGCCAAATACTATAATCAGAGACTCAAACAAAAGGCTGCCAGTGCATTCATGAATAAAATAAAGGCCAATGCAAAGATTGAAATGCTTATGAACCAGGAGGAATTTGCTAAACGTAATGCTGCTGCCTGGAAAAGCATATTCAAAAGATAGTGTCCCTGAAGTCTGTTTTTATATGCCCTTTTTATAAGGTATCTGAATAATATAGTATTTTTATTAACACATGATTACCTACAATAGTGCTTTTAGTATGTTGTAAATCTATCAATATATTGATAATTTTATCAGTATATTGACATTTAATTTCTGTTATCATATTCAGCAAATGTTAATTTCCTTTAATATCAAATAGATATGTATCAGGCTCAATATTTGCATAATATATTTGGCTTAAATTGACATTGTTTTAAATAACGATGTTGTAATATGTAAAATATTTATCAATACAGGTGCATTATCATGATTATTTGGTCAACCTGTTTTTTGATGTGCAGTGAAGGGGGTGATGCCGCAGGATTACTTATGCCAGCGTGGTTCAAATAGCAAAATAGAGGATGTAATAAACAAAAACCACTTATCAAAACTAAAAAAGGGGAGGAAATAATAATGAATTTGAAAAAAACCTCATTATCAATTCAGTTAGCTGCACTTTGCCTCATAGCATCTATGATGCTATTTACAGGCTGTAATGAAAACACCAATGGAGGCGCAAAGACTACACCATCAGAGCCAAAAAGCTTTGCACCCTATAACTATCCTGATAACCTTCCAGTCAATGTCAAAAATATAATCCTGATGATCCCTGACGGCATCGGCCACGAGTCCATGAAGGTTGTTGATTACTACCTTAATGGGGAGGCAGAATCACAGTTATATAATACATTCCCTGTTCAGGTGTCAGTGGAGACATCTGAATATGAATATATTTATGATATCACATACAATACCGCCGACCCCCCCGCAGTAACAGGCTACGCCATTACTGGGTACATATACCTTGGTTATGACCCGGTTGAAGCATGGGATGATTTTAATTATCAGATATGGCGTGATCCACTACTGGATTATTTTTCTCATTATCCCTATGTCAACAACACCACAGATTCAGCTTCTGCCAGCACAGCTATGGGTACAGGCTACAAAACCAAGGATGGAGCTATAGGTTATGGTGTTATTGCCAATACCTCTGTTAACAGCACTGCGGAAGCTGCTGATTTTGTAAGCCTGACCAACATTGGCCAGATTGCAAGAAGACTTGGCAAGGCAGCAGGAGTGGTATCAAGCGTGCCATTAAGTCACGCTACGCCTGGGGCTCAGGTAGCTCATAATATTGACCGCAACCAGTATGCAGCTATCGCTCATGAAATGATTTTTGAAAGCGGCTTCGAGGTAATTATGGGGCCTGCCTTTATGGATTATGAATATAATGGCGCCCCCCGTGTTCCTCCGCGCGCTGCGAATCGTATATCCCAGGCTGATATTGACACTATTTCAGGATGGTATGCTGACCCAACCACTATTCCAGCCGATGGATTTAATGTAGTCCGCAGCAGGGCAGAATTTCAGGCTCTGGGCACTGCAGCAACTCCTCCTGCGCGTGTTCTCGGCATCCCAAACGTCCGTGAAACACTTAACTATTATGCCAATAATAAATATCTGGATTCCTATTATATCCCCTACACCATCCCCCCGGCTGAAACAGTGCCAACACTTGCCGAAATGGCTCAGGGAGCGCTTAATGTTCTCAGGCAGGACTCTGATGGCTTTTACCTTATGATCGAAGGCGGAGCAGTTGACTGGGCAAACCATTATGGCTGGCTTTACAGGGCAGATGAGGCGACAAGGTTAGCTAATGGGGAGACTCCCGGGCCATGGGGTATTTTAATAGAAGAAATGGATGGTTTTAACAAGGCTGTTGAGGCTGTTCATGCATGGGTAGAGGCAAACAGCAACTGGAATGAAACACTGCTTATTGTTGTCCCTGACCATGACACAGGCTTTGTATGGGGCCCCAATTCAAGGCAGGATGGAGATACAGCTGTATTTAATGAGGTTATTAATAATGGAAAAGGCGTCCTTCCGGGATTTAACTGGTACACATGGTGGCATAGTAATCACCTTGTTCCTCTTTATGCTAAAGGCGCTGGTGCCGATCGTTTCATGAATTATGTGAAGGGCACGGATCCAAGATATGGGGCTTATATTAACAACGTAGATATCTTCAAGGTAATGCATTATGGTTTCCTGAAAAACAAACTTGCAGGGTTGATTGCCCAGGCCAGAACACTCAATGCAAGTTATGGCACAATGATTTCTAGACTTTTAGTAGCTGATCAGGCTCTTGATGAGAGAAAACTGAGTAAAGCATCACAGTTTCTCGAAGGGTTTATAGCCGCAGTTAACGCTGATTCCACCCTGGCAGCATCCGGCATGGCAGACACTGCTGAGGCAATTGTTGATGCTATTGAGCCGCATGTAAACAATCCTGGCTGGTAAGGGCAATTTAATCTCAAAAGAGTGACGGACAGTAATTTTATTCTACTGCCCATTAACAATTCAGCAATTAAGTCTTAATAAAAGGGAGGCAGTAACCTCCCTTTTATTTTACTTTTTATAAACATTTTCAGTTGCAAATATCTGTAAACAGCAACACCAAAGAGTTATTGAAAATTAGTGACATTATCTTTGCTGAAAGCTTCGCAAAGACATTATTACTGTGCAACAAGCTCCACACGGCGGTTCCTGGCCTTGCCCTCTTCGGTCTTGTTTGATGCCACAGGCGATACCGGGCCGCAGCCAAAGGGAGTAAGCCTTGCTGCGTTAATACCATGCCTGCTCACAAGTGCATTTACAACAGAGGCTGCCCTCTCCTGTGAGAGCTTCACATTGTAATTAAACTGCCCCGCATTGTCTGTATGGCCCACCACATAAACCTTAAGACTTGAGTCCATGTTAAGCATCTTTACTATCTCTTTCATGGCAGGTTCTGATTCAGGTTTGAGGTCTGCCTTGCCTGTATCAAAATAGATGCCATAAACCGCAACCCTGCCGGTCTCCTTTATGCTGCCTGACATGGCATCTGCATTTGCGACCACATCCTGCTTCATGAGCTCTTTTTCGATCATCCTGAGATTATACATGCCATTATTGGCCGCAGAGACCTCTACCCATACCTCAATGCCATCCTTCACCACCTGGATGATCGAATACTGGGTGCCGCCATCTTCAAAGCCATACACCTCTTTCCCGCCTATGGCCTTGGCCGCATTAACATAATTACGGACAACCTGAAGTCCGCTGGGCTGGGTAATGCCCTCATTGGCATAATAGATCACAAGAGTGCTTCGGCCCTCAACAGCCTCGGTTTTACCAGCCCCTGTTGTAAACTCATACCGGTCAAAATCCTTTTGATCATAGCTGTAAATATGAAAACCGGTCATGCGTGAAAAGAGGTCAGGGTCCTTGCTGCCGGGCTTATCATTGGGATCGCTCGCTGCCAGGGTAATGCAGGGGATAAAAAATATCATAATTAATATAGAGATGATATCAATTTTGTGCTTCATGGCTTCTCCTTCATGAAAATTTATGTTCACAAGTTTTATTGACCCCCATTGGTCAATTATACCGATACTATGTCATGATAAAAAATAATGTCAATACAGGCGATTTTGTCCTTGGTTTAGATCGATATATTAGTGCGTAATAGGTTGATTAGTATGCAGTTTTAGCATAGTAATAGAATATGGCTGATTCAGGAGCTGGAGGCAGATATGAAAACTTATCTCATAAAGGATTCTTTTGACAGGGGCATGAACAAGACCTATGAAATAGATCCGGATACACTTGTGGATATCATGGAGAGGATCAACGGGCTTTCATTTGAAGGCCAGTGCGAGATAGTTGCATATCTGAAGAGCAGGATTGCAAAGGGTGCAAATGCCTTGAAACCATTTCAGCGCTATTTTGAGCTTAAAAATATCAGATAAAAGCTGTTGATCATTTAGCCATCCTTGTATCACATGCGGCTGAACATTCACGGCAGTCTTCATTGCAGGGCTCTATGTGGATATCAATATCCGCCTCTTCAGGAAACAGCTCTTTCACATCAGCCTTCATATGGAGTGCAACCCTGTGGGCCTCAGCAACTGGGAGTGACGGCGGTACCCCAAGCGCTAAACGAATGCGGTGGATACCCCCTGAAAAAATGACCTCCAGTTCATGAATAGAGGCGAATGACCCCTGATGCTCACCTATGAGCGTTCTTATGCGATCTTTGTCATCCTCATGAATAACCTCATGCCAGCCCTTGTCAGGCTTAAGAGAGAACACTGTCTCTCTTACTTCAGGAAAACATGCTGTCAGGTTTTTAGTGAGGTCATCAGTAAGTATCCCGCTCTCGGCCAAAGTAACGCCTGGGTCCAGCACCAGTTCTGCCTCTATTCTGATGTCATTTCTGTATCGAAGAACCTTCAGATCCTTAATTTTTCTCACGCGCTGATCCTTTAGCAGTTCATCACGCATGCACATTATTAAATTATTGTCTTCAGGAAGTGCGACAATAAGGTTTGATGGCTCCACATGCACAAGCACCTTTGCCCCGGCAACCCTATCTTCTATCTCGGCCTTGAGTTTATGGCTTATTTCATGTCCCTGCTCAAGGGATATCCCGGGCCTGCATCCCATATGCAGATCTATATGCAGGCTTCCGCCTGACTGACGTGTGCGTAGTTTATGAAAATCAACATCCAGACCATGATATTTATCCATAATTTTATTGATATGATCCATCTCCTCAGTTGATGCAGATGAGTCCATAAGTGGAAGAAAGCTTTTCCTGGTTATATTGAAGGCAGTATAAAGTATAAGCAGGGCAACCCCTATAGCGATAACAGGGTCTAGCCAGGCAAGTGATGCCCCGCAGACCCATTGAGCTATTTTAATGGCTAAAAGTCCTACAAAGACGCCGAGGGAGGTGTAAACATCTGTATATAGATGGGCAGCATCAGCCTCAAGGGCAACAGACCTGTTAGTAATGGCAGAGCGCCTGAGAAGAGTGGCAACACCAAAATTCAAGATGGCAGATATGGCCATTACCACTACACCGGACTCAAGATGTTTTATCTCAGCGCCATGCAGGAGTTTATCTGTTGCCTCATATATGATCCAGATCGCAGCAAAAAATATCAACACCCCTTCAATAACACCCGAGATATTCTCTATCTTTTCATGTCCATAGGGATGGCTTTTGTCAGGAGGGCGGTCAGACATATGCACAGAGAAGGTGGCGATAATAGAGGCCATAAGATCTATGGCAGAGTGTGCTGCCTCCGATAAGATACTCACAGAACCTGTTAAAAGGCCGGCAATAAACTTGCCAATGGTAAGAAAGGTATTGCTGGCAACCGAGAGCCATGCGGCATTTTTCTTTTTTAATAATGATTTCATTGTTACAATGATAGTTTAGATATTAATTGTTTATTTTTATTTGCTACGCTCTGCAATAGTGCTGCAGGGGATATTATCAGCCTTAACCTGTAGCTTCAATTGAAGATGCACATTAGTTCAAATAATGATTTTTCTCAAACTATTAGTAGTAATATTTTTCAGGAAGTTACTTTTAGTCTTTTTACGATCGATTTACCTTTTGAATCTGCAATCTTTAATCTTGAACTAACTGCATACCTTTTCAAGATATACAATTGTATAGGTCTTTAACTCCTTTTGCTTGAATAAGGAATACCCCAATTTTTTATATAGGGATAACGCCTCTTCACTTTTATGCCCTGTAAACAACTCGTATCTTTTGGCATTACCAAACCGCCTTTCTATCTCTCTCATCAGTTTTATGGCAATACCCTGTTTCTGAAACTCAGGGTTTACAATGAGGCGGCCTATATAGCAGGTTTCACCTTCCATATAAGCCCTCACGGAGCCAATTATTTCCCCGGATATTACAGCTTTCAGAAAAACCTGTTTTCTAAAATCCGCCAGAATCTCCTCGAAGGTCTGTAAAAGTGGAGGTAGGGTATAATCATTGTACCGCTTTGCCTCACTCTGATAGGCCAATTTTTGTAAGGAGAGAATTATCCCTGCATCATCTTCTGTTGCCTGTTCTATATTTAATTCCATTGATTTTTTAGGCCCCCACAGGTCTCACTATTGTATCTTCAAAGCATCAGATATAAAACTGTCAGGATCAGTATATTTATGAAAACCATAATTATTATGTGTGCCTTCAGAAGACCAGCCACACACGGCACCTATCAACCCCTCATTAGAAATATCCATAGTTTTTTCATATGTTATATACATATATTTTTTATCTACCTGTCGAATTAAAATAACAGTCAGGCATATTATCTGGTTTCGGAAAGGTTATTAAAACACCTTTAGATTCGTTGATCGGTTTTATCGATATTCCCTCTGCAAATTCGGGCGAAACCATCTCAGTTGCTGCGGCTTTTACTCTTATTTCATTGCCGCTCATTAAATCTTTATAAAAGGCGCCATCGGAATTAAATGTCCAGCCTGGCAACAACCTGTGTTGAAAAAAATAGATTCGATCTTTTAATGAAGGCCCCTGATCAGTTTTGGAGATTGCATCGGGTTCATTCTTTTGTTCTGTGCTCGTTACAGATGTAAATAATGGCAGAGATAATAATAAGATACATGAGATTATTTTTTTCACTTTGGACTCCTTTTAAGATTTAAAATGTTTTTCTCCGCTTTTCACTCCGAACCCTGAAAAGCCTCTCTGTAAAACCACCCTCTTTTTCAAAATCCCGGGCAAGCCTTCCAACCTGGCGGTCCATAAGAGAATTTGCCACAATGATCAAAACAAGTACAGCATTTGCTGAGAGCTCCGGAAAATTTCTTGACAGAATGGACCCTGTGGACTTTGTGGACATCAATGAGTTTTGTCCACTACATCCATTTTGTCCAGATAGTCCATCCCTTTTTGCCACCCCTACAACCCATGAGGCAAGTTCATCGTCTGTCTGGCACCTCTTGTCATTAAGCTCCTGTCTTAAGGGGTTTTCACGATCCCACAGTTTAAGCCCATGCTGCCTTAAATAATCCTCATAGTCCAGTTTCAGCTCTTCAAGACTTGCCCTTGCCACCTGGGTACGTTTTAGCTCGGTCTTTTTTGAGGTTGCTGATGCCTGTGAACCCTCCGCTATATTCTGAACCCCTGAACGCGCTGCCTATACCATCTGGTCATGGGTACGGCTGCGTTTGTCAATATACTTATCGCAGAAACGCACTGTCACATCATAAACCATTTGAGCTATCTGAAAGCTCCTGAGCTTCCGGTATCCGCCATGTTTTGGTATTAAGTCAGACATCAGGAACCTACTTCGAGTGCATAAAAATTTGAATCGTTGGTTGGATTAAGCGAAACAAATCCAACAATGCTAAAACTGAAAAGACCTGAGCATTATCAGAAATGGTTTATCTGTTGTTAACAGGTTTTGGGCTTATCTTCTGATGCAGTGCCAATACAAGCAAAGCACCAGAGTATGGATGAGGCGCTTTTCTTTTTACCTTTTCATTTTACTATTATTATTTTATTATTCCGGTCTAGTTACGGGGTAAAAATTACCTGTTAATGCAAAATGAAAAATTTATAATCAGCAGCAATTCAAAATTAGTATTCATCCGGGAAAAGGTAATTCTGGCTGAAGCTTTAAGCATTCAGCTATTTGCTGTCAGCCAGATCTTGATAGTATATGTTTTTGCTGAAAGTCGAACGCTGACGGCTGACCGCTTTCATACAGTGCAGATTTTACAGCAGGTTTTTACAGAAACAGGAGAATTGCCATGCAGGGCGAAACAAAGGAGATTACTGCTCAGAAAGAAAAGCTGTCCTACTACAAGGCGCTAAACGACATTGCAAACCAGATCCACTCCGCAAGGGACATGGATGAGATATTTCTTAATCTCAACAGCCAGATACTGAGCCTCTTCAATACAGAAAGAATCAGCATATATGTGATAGATCATAAGAGAAAGGAGCTTTACCAGCGCCTGAAGGCAGGGGGGGCAACGCCAAAAGAGATACGTGTTCCCATAAACAATGAAAGCATAGCGGGTTACACCGCAAACAATGCCCAGGTGACAAATATAGCAAACGCCTATGACAGCCATGAGCTGGCCATGATTAACAGGGCGCTCACCTTTGATAAAAGCTGGGATGAAAAAAACAGTTTCAGAACAAAGCAGGTGCTTACTGTGCCGATCTTTTTCAAAAACAACATTATAGGCGTGCTCCAGCTTATCAATAAAAATAATGGCGACAGGTTCACCCTTGAAGACCAGAATTCTGCCATAGAAATGGCCAAGGTGCTGGGCATTGCCTTTTACAACCAGATGAAACTGGCCCATAATACAAGGAAAAAGACCCGTTTTGACTACCTGATCAAAAACAGCCTGATAACGGAAAAGGAGCTTGAGCAGGCCATAATACAGGCAAGGGAGCAGAAGGTTTCCATTGAGACTGTATTTATCAATGACTTCAAGGTAAAGAAAAATGATGTGGGAAAGTCCCTGGGTGACTTCTATGGCTGCGAATATGTGCCCTATGACAGTAATTTCCCTATCCCAGGTGATCTTTTAGCCAGGCTCAAGCATGTATACCTGAAAAATAATCTGTGGGTGCCGCTTTTACGGGATGGCAACAGGGTGAAGATACTCATAGATAACCCACAGCGGCTTGACAAGATAGACAGCATAAAGAGCCTTATACAGGCAGACCATTATGAGTTCTGCGTGGGTTTAAAGGATGATATAATCCGGTTTCTCGACTATTTCTACGGGACACCCCAGGTGGTTGAGACCGATTCCATACATGATATCATGGCAAAACTGGACACAGATGCAGTTGATGATGATGACTCGGCGGAGATGATGACAGAGGATGACAGCGCCATTGTCCAGCTTGTAAACAAGATAATAACAGACGGGTACAAAAAGAATGCATCGGATATCCATATCGAGCCTTACCCAGGCAAGGCTGGCGCCGAGATACGCTTCAGGGTTGACGGGGCATGCGCCAAATACCAGACCATACCCTATCATTACAAAAGGGCGATCGTTTCAAGGATCAAGATCATGTCCGAGCTTGATATCTCGGAGAGAAGAAAGCCCCAGGATGGCAAGATCAAATTCAAAAAATTCGCCCCGCTTGATATAGAGCTAAGGGTCGCCACAATACCCACTGTTGGAGGCGAAGAGGATGTGGTAATGCGTATCCTCGCAGCAGGGGAGCCTATCCCGCTGGATGCAATGGGACTGAGTGAAAGAGACTATAATCTCTTTACCCATCTTATATCACAGCCCTACGGGATAGTCCTTGTTGTTGGGCCAACCGGCAGCGGGAAAACAACAACCCTCCATGCAGCCTTAAACTATATTAACAAGCCTGATACAAAGATATGGACAGCAGAGGACCCTGTTGAGATAACCCAGAAGGGTTTAAGACAGGTGCAGGTGCTGCCCAAGATAGGGTTCGACTTTGCCGCTGCCATGCGCTCATTTCTGAGGGCAGACCCTGATGTGATCATGGTCGGCGAGATGCGTGACCATGAAACCGTTTCAACCGGCATAGAGGCATCACTAACAGGCCACCTTGTGTTAAGCACGCTTCATACAAACAGCGCACCGGAAACCATTACAAGACTCCTTGATATGGGCATGGACCCCTTCAATTTTGCTGATGCCATCCTTGGCATACTTGCGCAGAGGCTTGTGAGGACACTCTGCAAGGCATGCAAGGAGCCATACCATCCGGATAGAAGGGAGTATGATGATCTTGTAAGGGCCTATGCTGGTGATTTTGATGCACTCGGAATTGCCTACACAGATGACCTTATACTTTATCGTGCAAAGGGGTGCGAAAAATGCAATAATAGCGGCTTCAAGGGAAGAACGGGGATAGTTGAATTGCTGGATGGCACAGACAAAATGCGTGCCCTTATACAGGAGAAGGCCAGGATGGAGCTATTAAGGGAGCAGGCCATCAAAGACGGCATGACCACCCTGATGCAGGATGGTATAAGAAAGGTATTTATGGGACTCACAGATATTCAACAGGTGAGGAAGGTGTGTGTGAAATAAATGCGCATGGCGCATGGCGCAGAGCGCAGGAGGCTGGGCGAGAGGCGCAGGGTTAGGAATTTGAGATTTGAAATTTGAGATTTGAGATTTAAAATTACAGTACCATAGCAAGGAGATGAGCAAATGAATGTCACTGAAAGGATAATAGATTATTCTTTAAAGAGGTACAGGCTGATAACCCTGTTAGTGGTGATTATTACATCCATTTTCATACTGCTGGCTGCGCTTCCTTCTGTTTTCCCGGATAGATTTCCATACCTTAATCCGTTGAGGGTTGATACAGACCCCCAGAACATGCTCCCTTCTGATGAGCCTGTAAGGGTGCTTAACGACAGTATGAAAAGGGAGCTGCAGCTATATGACATGGTAGTTGTAGGAATTGTAAACAATAAGCACCCTGATGGGGTATTTAATCCTGAAACCTTAACCAATATCTATGAGCTTACCAGTTTTATAAAAACCCTCAGATGGAAGGAAAATGGTGAAGAAAGGGGAGTGGTTGAGGTAGACCTTATTGCCCCTTCAACAGTGGACAATATCGAACAGGGCGGGCTCGGTGTGGTAAAATTTGAGTGGCTCATGCCCAAACCACCTCAGACAAGGGATGAGTCCATCGCTGTCCGCGAAAAGGCTAGGAATATACCCTTTTTGAACGGCACACTGGTATCAGAAGATGGCAAGGCGCTCGCCATCTATATACCCCTTACTCACAAGGAGCTTAGCTACAGGGTCTCTTCAGCTATCCAGAAAAAGGTGACAGAGTTTAAGGGTGATGATCAGTATCATATTACCGGGCTCCCTGTGGCAGAAGATACATTCGGGGTTGAGATGTTTATACAGATGGCAGTCTCTGCGCCCGCTGCCATGATAGTTATCTTCATACTCATGCTGATCTTTTTCCGTAAACTTGTGCTTATAATATCTCCAATGATTGTGGCCATAGTATCGGTAATAATTACCATGGGGGCGCTCATCATATCGGGGTTTCCTGTTCATATAATGAGCAGCATGATCCCCATCTTCATAATGCCCATTGCAGTGCTTGACTCCATACACATAATAAGTGAGTTTTTTGAGCTCTACCAGCAGACAAAGAGCCGCACTAAAACCATGATAAGGGTTATGAATGAACTCTTTACACCAATGCTCTACACATCACTCACTTCTGCAGCAGGGTTTTTGTCTCTTGCGCTTACGCCAATACCGCCTGTACAGATATTCGGCATATATGTCTCTATAGGCATCATGGTAGCATGGGTTCTGACGATTACCTTTATACCTGCCTATGTGATGTTTCTTAAACCTGAAACACTTGAAAGGTTCGGCGCTGCACATGCCCCAGGTGAACTTGAGGCCTCGACATTAACAGGCAGGGCTCTGATAAGGATAAGCGGTTTTACCTACAGATGGGCAAAAACAATACTTGCATTCACTGTTCTTCTGATAATCGGCTCTATTTATGGAATGAGCCTCATAAACATAAATGACAACCCTGTTAAATGGTTTTCAGCCACGCATCCCATCAGGGTTGCAGACAGGGTGTTAAACAAACACTTTGGCGGCACATACATGGCCTATCTCTCCCTTTCTGCCAAAGATGAAAAATATGATGCAGAAAGCTTCATCAATGGCTTTAGAACTAGAGTCGAAAAAAGGGTTCAGGAGCTTGGCCATGCTGAAGCGGTCAATATCTTTGCGCAGGTTGTAAAAAGCGCCGCAGAGGCGGCGAACTCTGCGGATAACCCCCAGAAGATATATGATAAGATTAGTGAGTTCATTGATGAAAGGCTCAGCAGTGCAGGCGATGAAGAGGCATACACATGGGAAGATGCAGCCCTCTTTATAGAGGAGGAAAGGCAGAGAGGCGATATTTTTAAGAACCCAAAGGTTCTTAATTACATCTCAAATATCCAGGATGCCCTGCTCAAGACAAATATTGTCGGAAAGTCCAATTCTCTTTCCGACATAGTAAAGACTGTC
Source organism: uncultured Desulfatiglans sp. (assembly GCA_964460435.1). Taxonomy (GTDB): domain Bacteria; phylum Desulfobacterota; class DSM-4660; order Desulfatiglandales; family HGW-15; genus JAAZBV01. Next base: position 4,973 of record CAYWRH010000047.1, on the reverse strand, counting down.
CACAGGGAGTTATATGAGGGCAAGGAGGAGTACTACCGTGTGCCTGACAGCTCAAACGCTGTTGCACAGTGCATGATAAGCTATCAGTCAAGCCACAGGCCGGGTGATCTATGGCATTTTGTTACGCCTGACTATAGAAAAAGCAGCATATGGATTCAGCTCAAGAGCGGTGACAACAGGGATATGTCAGCAGTTGTGGATAGCATTGAGACCTATCTGGAAAAAAATCCGCCTCCTGTTCCCATGTCTATAGAGTGGTTCGGGCTGACATATATAAATGTTGTGTGGCAGCAGAAGATGGTTAAAGGCATGCTTGAGGCATTTGCAGGGAGCTTCCTGGTCGTATTCCTTATGATGGTGGTGCTCTTCAGGTCAGCCCTCTGGGGCATGCTCTCAATGATACCCCTTACCATTACAATAGGGGCAATCTATGGCACAATCGGAATCATCGGCAAGGACTATGACATGCCTGTGGCTGTCCTGAGTTCCATGACCCTTGGGCTCGCAGTTGACTTTGCAATACATTTTATTGCAAGAAGCAGACAGATGTATCCTTCATTTATGTCATGGGAAAAAACCGTCCCCGCAGTCTTTTCTGAACCGGCAAGGGCCATAACAAAAAATATAATAGTCATAGCAGTGGGATTTCTGCCACTGCTGCTTGCCCCGCTCACACCATATAAAACCGTTGGGGTACTTTTGGCCTCAATACTTCTTGTATCGGGGGTGGGCACACTCCTGCTTTTGCCTGCCCTTGTAAAGGTGCTTGAAAAGAGGTTGTTCAAATCAAAAGAGGTTAGAGGACAATGCTGTAATTTTGCAGCATGCCTTGTCTCGTCAATAACACTTGTTTTACTCATAGCTCTAACCCTTTATTCCTTTATGCCGGTGACATGGTCATTATTAACGTGGATCGGCATTATAACCATACCTGTCATCTCTTTGGGCTGCGGGCTATTATCAAGACGTGAGAAATGTAAAATGTTAAACACAAGGGAGGAGAAATAAGATGGCTGAAAAAAGATTAATGCGCATAATATCCAGGATGCTGGTTTCTACACTGTTGCTTCTTGCCATAAGCGGTATGATTTATGGCGCAGGAGCTGATATTACAGATGTAAGCAGGATTGTGGATAATACAAACAGGGTTGCATATTACCAGGGCGCAGACGGAAAGGCCAAAATAGGAATGACCATATTTGACAGCCAGGGCCGGACCCGCGAAAGGAGACTTACCATCCTGAGATGGGATCAGCCTGACCCCAAAGGCACAGGAGGGGATGACTATTGCGGCGGGCAAAAGATATACGCCTATTTTGACAGGCCTGCTGATGTGAACAGGACCGTATTCATGGTATGGAAAAACCTTGACAGGGATGATGACAGATGGATGTACCTCCCTGCCCTTGACCTTGTTAAAAGGATATCCTCCACCGACAAGAGGACAAGCTTTGTGGGGTCGCATTTTTATTATGAGGATGTATCCGGCAGAAATATCAATGATGATACACACGAACTTACAAAAACAACCAGTGATTACTATGTTTTGAAGAACACCCCCAAAAATCCTGACCTTGTTGAGTTTGCCTATTATGAGATGTGGATACATAAGCAGAGCTTTACGGTTGTAAAGATAGAATACTATGACAAAGAAAACAAAAAATACCGCACCTATGAGGCCCTTAAGGTTGACAACATTCAGGGTTTCCCGACCGTTACAAGGGCAAAGATGACAGATTTAAAGGCAGGCGGATATACCATCCTTGAATATTCGGATGTCAAATACAACATCGGTGTCACAGAGGATATATTTACAGAGAGATACCTTAAAAAACCTCCAAGGGAATTTCTGAAATGAAAATATTGAAATATTTGAAAATGGTATGGAAAATGAAATATAAATTATCTTTTTTATTTTCAGTTTTAATATTGATTTTATCTGCTCAGCATCTATACGCAGACGACACGCCTGCCCTCCCAATCGGGCTTGGTTCAGGGTCAAACCCGGCGACTGAAGAAGATCAGCCCGGCTTGCCCGCAGGGCTGGGTTCAGAAGCAACACAGGGTGCAGAGGATGATTCAGGGCCATCCCTTCCCCAGGGGTTAGGGTCCGGGGATAATGTAACCACTGCTTCAACACATCTGCCCGAATCAAAATCTCTTCTCTCTTCAGTAACAGGGTTTATTGAGGCGCGCGGGGGCATGAGGCTCTACAATGACCCATATGAAAAGGATACATCCCTTGCCGAGATAAGGCTTCAGGTAAAAACAGAAAAACAGCTCGGCAGGGTTCTTTTTCGCAGCACTGCGGATATTTACTATGATGCGGTGCCTGAAGATCACTCAATTGACCTGGAAATGGGGAAAGGGTTTATTGACCTGAGGGAGTTCTCTGCCTCCTTTTCTCTCCTTGATGTTATGGACATAAAGGCAGGCCGTCAGATTCTGACATGGGGGACCGGTGACCTTCTCTTTATAAATGACATGTTTCCAAAGGACTGGAACTCATTTCTTGGCGGCAGGGATACAGAGTACCTGAAGGCGCCGTCAGATGCTGTTAGGGCAGGTATTTATACCGGAACAGTCAATGTGGATATTGTATACACGCCAAAGTTTGATCCTGACAGGTATATAACAGGTGAAAGGCTGTCATACTGGAACGGTTTTCGCACAGCAGGGAGAGACAGCATAATTAATCCGGAGAGACCTGATGACTGGTTTAATGACTATGAACTGGCAGTGAGGTTTTCAAAAAATTCAGGCGGCAATGAGATTGCCCTGTATGGTTATCATGGTTACTGGAAGAGCCCCGGCGGTGTTAATCCATACACATACAGGCACATATTCCCTGAACTTAATGTTTATGGCGCAAGCATAAGGGGTCAGGCAGGCAAAGGTATAGGAAACATCGAGGCAGGATATTATGATTCAAGGGGTGACAGCAATGGGAAAAACCCCTTTATCAACAACAGCCAGTTTCGTTTTCTTTTAGGCTATGAGCAGGATCTCCCTGTGCTTGCATCGGACCTCACTGCAGGGCTTCAATATTATCTGGAGCATATGATGAATCATGATGAATATCTGAATGCACTTGCCCCAGGCTCCCCTGCGGCAGATAAGGATCGTCATCTCTTCACTGTAAGAATCACCAAACTGTTGATGAATCAGAACCTTACTTGCTCTCTCTTTGCATATTATTCACCATCTGATGAGGATTTATATATCAGGCCCAATATAGGTTATAAATTTACAGATGACCTTAAAATCGAGGCAGGCGCAAATATCTTTTCGGGTGAATATCCGCATACCTTTTTTGGGCAGTTTCATGAAAACACAAATGTCTTCATAGCTGCAAGATACAATTACTGATAAAAATCAGACTTCAGTTATTGCATCTGCCCAGGTTATTGCCTCAAGAAAACTCTGGGGGAGCTTTTCCTGATTGATCTTGTGATCCTTTGTCAGTTCACTGAACCTGCCCCAGTCACCCCTTTCATAGCTTTTAGCTATCTCAAGGCAAAAAGATAATTCACCGGTATTATTTAGCAGGGCATTCTTGATGTTTGCAGAAAGGGGCAGTTTTGCCATGATATTTTCCATTGTGTCATCAAGTATTGCGTCAATGGATGAAAATATCCCAAGGGTAAAAAGCTCTGATGCATTCTTGCATGATGCCAGATACCTTGACATCAGTTCACAGAATTTGGCCCTTATTACCGATGTGCGAATCAGTTCATCAGGCTTGTTGTCTGAGAGTTTCGCCATTGCAATGAGGGAAAGGATACTTCTTACCCCTCTTTCACCGAGCAGTAATATGGCCTGCTTAATGGATGATATCTCATTAACCCGCCTGTAATATGCCGAGTTGATATATCTCATCAGCTTATATGAAAGGGATACATCCTTGGATATGATCTCCTCCACCTTTGAGAATTTAAAATCAGGCTGATTTACCTCTGCCATGATCTGAAGAAGGTTTATCTTTGCAGGAGAGATATCTCTTCCCTCAATTACCTCCGGCTTGCTGAAAAAATAGCCCTGAAAATATTTAAAACCCATTTCAAGGGCCTGATTAAACTCTTCATATGTCTCCACCTTTTCAGCAAGAAGCATGAGGTTGTACTTTTTCAGTTTATCCATGGATTTTACAATCTCATCAGGCGGTGTTGCCCTGAAATCAAACTTGATGATATCTGCCACCTCAATAAGGGGTGTAATCTCATCATTATATGTGAAATCATCAAGGGCGATTTTATAACCCTGTCTTGACAATTCAATGCATGATTCAACCACATCTTTTTCAGCCTTTACATCCTCAAGCACCTCGATAACGAGCTGGCTGCTGGAAAAGAGTTTCGGCACCTGATTGATGATGAGCTCTCCGGTAAAGTTAATAAATGCCACCCCTTTGCCTATCAGCTTATCTATGCCTATATTCAGGAAGCTGTTTGAAAGCACCTTTGATGTGGCAGTATTTCCGTCAATCCCTGAAAAAAGGTTTTCCATGCTGTCTCTGAAGAGCAGCTCATAACCGTATATCTTCTTGTTCTGGTCAAATATGGGTTGCCTGGCTACATATATATCCATACTAATAATCCCCTAAAATGTTAAAACAGGGCATATCCGGGTATAATTTTGCAAAAAGCATACCCTTGAAGCCTGTTTTTGCAGTTAATCCTGAAGAGAATTAAAAATCTTATATCTCATTGATTATTAATGATATTATTAACTTAAAGAACACGCACAGGGAAAGGCGCTTAAATAAAATGGGTAATATACCTGAAAAATGTCGCCTTTTTTGGATATGGTGCGTCAAATTTATGTTGATTTAAAAAGGGCTATTTCATTATGGTAAGGATTAAAGGGCGGAGGGCTCAAGGCGCAAGGCACAGGGGAAAAAGAGCTGTTTTATTGTAGGGAGAGCCCCCGTGTCTGCCCGCCATTTTATATTAAATGGCAGTTTCTATCCCTAT
>CAYWRH010000046.1:0-26057 GCA_964460435.1 uncultured Desulfatiglans sp. | reverse complement strand
CTGTCTCTGCCAGATAAAGATGATTACTGCCACCCTGTTGTTAACCCTGTGCCTGCATAAAAATAACCGATCGCCTCTATCTCGTAAATCTTGCCGTTCCTGATCTTGAATACATGGGCGGCTGGCAGTTCAAACGGACCCCACTCGTTTTTAAATTCCGTAATTCCGGGCACGCCTGTAATCTTCATTACCTTGGGCTCGCCATTGTGGCGGAATATGGAAAAGACAAATACAAGCCCCTTTTCCTCATCAACAGCAAAGATGCGCCTGTCAGTTATATCCGTGATATAGCTTAAACGGCCTGTGTTAAGTTGATCAGCACACTTCAGGGTGCTGAATATATCAACATCCTTTTTTCCTGTGCGATCATTGGCTGCGATGCTGCCGTTTTCCCTTCTCTCGCACTCATCCGCAAAGGGCGCAACAGCTCCGTTATCCTGAACAATGGCCTCGTAGTAGAGGTTTGCTATCTCGATCATCTTTTCCCTTGGTGTGCGCTCCATCTTGGGCTGGCGCTCAAGGAATGCAGGGCGTAGCGCTGACATGTTGGGGTTCAAAGGCTCTCCCTTTTCATTATGCACCACAAGGTGGTCGATCCGGCTTATCTCATTATCAACAACCTTAAGTCTTATGGCAGCTATAGTGGGCCTTTTGTTCTCCTCTATCACACCCATAAAGGCAACCTCGCCTGTATCAGGGTCAGCAACGATTATTTTAAAATCGGTCGGGCCGCCTGTCGCTGTCTTCCATAGCCCCTCGCCTATGGCAATCTTTTTGTTGTTTTCAACAATCTCTGCATCAGGCGCCAGCGGGACACCTGCAAAGTCATTCCTTGCAAGGGCGGCAAGATATGTATCCATGATCCCGCTGAGGCAGTCACGGGTACAGCTCCATCCGTCAGATGCATGGTAGGGCATGCCGAGCGCTGCAATGGCCTCTATCTCATAAATCTTGCCTTTTCTTATCTTGTAGATATGGCCGGCAGCGACATTAAACTGCCCCCAGGTGTTCGGGCTTTCTGTGACACCGGGCATATTTTTTATAGGCAGCGGATTGGGTTCACCGTCATGATTGAACATGGAGAATATCATTACAAGACCCATCTCCTCATCTATTGCAACAAGCCTGCGCTGGTTGATATCAGAGATATATCTCATGATGCCGGTGCTGAGCTGCTCGCCGCATTTCATGCGGCCAAAGGCGGCCATTGCGCCAAAGGTTGTCTCAGACCCCTCAGGGACAGGCGCCTGATTGTTGGCAGAGGTAATGCCCCCCTCATGTCTTTCGCATTCATCAGCAAATGGGGCAACAGTGCCGTCACTCTGTTCAATGGCATCATAGTATGCATTGGCTGCCCTGAACATCTCATCCCGTGAAACCCTTTCTGAGGGATCAATTTTCTGAACCAGTCCGGGCCTTGGTTTTATAAGCCCCTCAGGCATAGGTTCAGCGATCTGCCTCCAGATCATGTGGTCTATCTCTGTTATCTCGCCATTAACAATTTTCAGACGTATGGCAACCTGCACAGGCTTGCCCTTTTCCATTAGAAGGCCCATATAGCCTATCTGGTCAAGAACAGGGTCTGCAACATATATCTTGTATTCTGTAGCTCCCGGGCCGGTGGTGTTTTCCCACAATCCTTTTCCAATCGGTGTTGCCACTGTGTTTTCGACCAGCTTGACATTCTTTGCAAGGGGCACCATTGAAGAATCGTGCTTTACAAGGGCATCCAGGTATTGATCCATAAGTTTTATTAAAGGTTCACGTTTTGATACCTCAGGCGCGGCTGCTGAGGGGTTAGCATCTTTTTTTACAGCGTCAGGTGACTCGGATGGTGAAGAACATGCTGAAATAACAAAAGAGCAAATAAGTAAAAGAAAGCATAGGATGTGATTTTTTTTCATAAGACCTCCCGTTGTATGGCCCCTAAAACCCGTCTGCTCAGGGCCTATCCCTTCCACATTCACGGTAGCTCCGGCTTTTAAGGCGTAATTTATTAATGTCTAAGCTGAATTATTTGATTAGGCGCTAGCCCTGCTGAAGATGAACTATAGGAATATAGCATTTGGGTGTCAAGACAATAAACCGTAAATGCAAAGGATATAAAATGAAAATATTATTCACCGCAGAGGCCACGGAGAGCACAGGAAAAGGTTTAAAGATAAAATCTCCGTCTCCTCCGAGGTTAAACGACTTTGATTTGAACAGTGATATTCGCCTATACGGGGATATATGGATAATGCGCCGTTGTGGAGAGGTGTTTGCATTATCTTTACATAAGATTTACCGGTTTCCTAATCTTGCATCAGCATATACAGCAAGCGCTTTTAATGCCCTGTCAACCGACCTGAAGACTGCCATGCCGCAATCACCAAGCGCTTTTGCCATCGGGTCATAAAGCTCGCCGGCATCGATCACGCCTATAACCGGTTTATCTGTGTTTTCTATTATTTTGCCAAGCTCATTAACCATGCTGCCCGGCCTCATAAAACCGTATCTGCTTTCGCCTCCTAAAGTCATGGTTGTGGGAGATAAAGGGTCAAGGCCAACTATTATGGCATCCACATTTTCATCTTCTATAAGGTATTTTATTGTTAGTATATGGGTCTCGTCATCTCCGCCGGGGTTGATATCAAACGGGTTATTCACACGAGTAAGCCGGGAAATCCCCTTTCTCTCAAGTAAGGCCTTAAGCCTTTCTACCGTTAATTCATTGAATTGCGCCATCTCAAGGCGGCCATCATCTGTTACAATATTGTCAGCCATGCCTACCGCCTCAAAACCTGCCCCGCTCAGTGCGGCTATTCTGTTTCCCCTGATAATCTTTTTACGGAGTTTATACGCAAGCAAAAGGAGGTCATTAAACTCTGTAAAGCTGGATGCGATAATAGCCCCTGCCTGTTTCACACAGGATTCAAAGACCTGATAATCGCCTGCTATTGTAACAGCATGGCTGCCTGTTGCATTTTTACCCTCAACGGTTTTTCCTGCCTTGTAGATTATAACCGCCTTTCCGCTGCCTGCTGCCCGATTTATTGCCCTTAAAAATGAAATGCCATCCAGTTTTCTGAACCCCTCTGCATAGAGGGCAATAACATCTATATCTTCCCTTTCAGCAATATATGAGGTTATGTCGCCAAGGGTGAGGTCATTCTGGTTGCCTACTGATATCATATAGGCAGGGTTAAACCAGTTTAGCCTGCTAAGCCTTGTTATCATGAATGCCCCGCTCTGGCTTATCAGGGCAATGTTCTGAAAGCTGTTTTCCTCTTTTCTGGGCAGCTTTTCTTCAGGGATAAACAGGGTATCGTATCTGCCGGGGCGGGATACAACACCAAGACAGTTAGCCCCTAAAAACAGGGGTGTGTTTTGGCCTGATAGCCTTGCCCTGTTGATCTTTTCCGCTATTTCGTCTGCAAGCCCGATGCTTTCATCAGTCTCGCCCATGCCCCCTGGTATGAGTATTACTGAGTCGCATATATCCTTTTTAAGCGCCATATTGACTATATCTGGCACCTGTTCTGCTCCCACAGCAACCACGAGAAGATCGAGCCCTATATCAAGATTTGAGAGGCTCTCAACACAGGGCACGCCTTTAAAACTCTCTGCGCCTGGCTTGATGATGCGGATATTCTTTTTCTCATATCCCATTGAAATTATATTATTCAGGATGATCTGGCCGAAATTTACCCTTGTGGTAGAGACACCTATTATTCCTATTGACCGGGGATGTAACAGGGAATTAATCCTGGCTAGTGGTTTTTTGCCATACACCTTTTCAGAGCGGCTGAACCTGCATAAACCATCAAGTGGCACAGGGCTGTTTTCAGGGAACACGAAGGGGTTTATCTCAAGCTCCTCTATTACATAGGGGTTTTCAGGGCAGGGCGTTGAAAAGCGGTTTGCTAGTGTTATGAATGAAAAGAAGAGCTCTTTAAGAACACCATCAATATCAGTTGGTTTCTGCCCCCTGGTGAGCCCTGCGAGTTTTTTATAGCTGATACTCTTTCTGAACATGGCCATAAATTTTTGGGCTGAGGTCATTAATGTTGATGCTGTAACAAAGGCCATGCCCCTTTTAAAGGTGTCTGCATAAAGCTCTGTATCTGTGCCGCCAGGGCCGGCGGTTATAATCATGCCAAACTCGCTTGTGTTCCTGATGCTGACAATCAGCTCGTTTGGAAAGGCATCCTGTTTAAACCCCACATGCTGAACCATGATTAGACCCCTGATATCCTGTTCAATAGCTCTCCTGAGCCCTGTTCCTGAAAGGGCCTGATAATTTTCCGGTCGATGGATATCACTATTTTCAAGGAAAAGGGCATAGCGCTCAGGCACATCATTCAGCATCTGTCTCATTGCTGCCCTGATTTCATCAGCCCTGTTAAAAACCACCTTTACGCCGTCAACATCGGTTTTATGGCTTATGTATGGAGAGACAACCTTGAGCACCACTCTGTCACCAGGAAGAGAGGCAAGCTCTTCATCAGTATATCTTCTTGCCTTATCCAGAAAGATGTGGTCTGGCGCAGCAACGCCGTGAATCTCCTTTAAAAGGGAATAGGTTTCATGCTCAAGGAGGCTGTGCCTTCCATCATTTTCCGCTGATGCAAATATGTTTATAATGGCCTTTAAATTAATATGATCTTTATCCAATTTCAATAGCACCTGAAATAGGTTTCCTGCCTTTTAACCAGTGAGTCAGATGATCCCGCCTTTTACGGGACCAAAAGCTCCATACGGGATTTATCTCTTTCTGGATGGACACTAAATAATTTTATTATGACCGTCAATAATATTACCCGTAATTCTTTCGGGGAATGGTGGCAAAGTGAAACACCGGTTTTGTGATCCTGAGTATGTTCAACGGGCAATGGTTAACGCCTGCAGGGATAAATGCCAGAAAACTTTCCCTCATAAGGTTTCTCTCCCCATCTATATAAAACTCTATCTCCGCTCCAAGGTCATTCAGGTCCTTCGGGTCTGTGCCAAAAAATCCTATTACCTCATCAACATCATGTGTGTGTGGATCAGGGCTGCTGTCATCCTTCTGATCGGTTGGCCAGAACCAGACAACCTCTACATAAAAGGCGCCCGGGATCACATTGCTGTCCAGATAAAACATGCGGGTGCTTCTTTCAGCAGATAGGTTTCCTGCCCAATCAGGTATAACAACCTCTTTCCTGGGTTTTGTTATGATATATTTCCCGTGTTCTGATTTTGCCATTTTGTCCCCTTGCCTCCATATTTTTGGATTACGGATACCCGTGCCTGCCAGTCTAGCCAAACAGATATTTAAGTCAATGTTATCCTTTAATAACGCCTCTCTTTTCTATCCCCTCCACTTTGTGTGAGGGGCAGGGGGAAGGGGGGAGCATTAATGCATTCTTTTTGCGAAAACATCAGTAATCCCTTTTTATCTGCTTCTGGAGTTTATTGATCGCCTTCCATCGATTTTTTTCAGCCTGTTTGGCACCCACGTTTGCCCTCTCCTCAAGAAATCTGGCCTCCCGTTTCATCCGGGTATAGTTTTTATACCTCCCCATGTCAATCGCTCCGCATCTTATGGCCTCCTGCACTGCACAGCCGGGCTCAGATTCATGGGTGCAGTTTCTGAACCTGCAATTTCCGGCGATCTCCTCAATATCACTAAATGCCTCTTCTATCTCCTCTTCACCCATCCAGGGCTGAAATTCCCTCATGCCGGGGGTGTCTATCAGAATTCCACCAGTCGGAAGGACAATAAGCTCCCTTGATGTGGTTGTGTGTCTCCCCTTTTGATCCCCTTCGCGGACACTGTTTACCCGCTGCCTGTCTGTGCCGAACAGCCTGTTAATAATGGTCGATTTGCCTACACCGGATGAACCGAGTAAGACTACTGTCTTGCCGGTATTAATATGCGCTGAGAGCTCTTCAATACCTGAACCAGTAAGGCCGCATACAGGTATAACAGGAACACCAAAGGCGACCTTGCCCACCTGATCAAGATATTCATCAGTTCCAGTTACAAGATCGCTCTTGTTAAGCACCACAACCGGATTCATCCCGCTGTTATAAACCGTTGTAAGATACCGTTCTATGCGGCGGGGGCTGAAATCATTATCAAGGGCGGTTATCAGAAAACAGGTATCAATATTCGCAGCAAGAACCTGCTCTTCAACCCTGCCATGATGATCAGATTTCCTGCCTGATACACCCTTTCTTGAAAGGCTGTTTTTTCTTTCAAGTATACCGTGAATTATTGCCCTGTTTTCCTCCCTGTAGACCCTTGCTGTTACCCAGTCTCCAACCGCCGGAAAGCCTCCCTGATCCATTAATGTATAGCGCATCCTGCCTGATATCTCGGCAAGAAATTCACCATCTTCACACAACACATTATAATAACCCTTATGCCCCTGTGATATCCTTGCGGGCACCATTCCTTCATCTTTTATCTGATTCGCAAAGTGTGTTCTGAAATGGTCATCCCATCCCAAATCCGCTAAATTCATTCTGATCACCTTTTAGTCATGTCCATGAACTGATAAATATTACCTCTATGAGGGCACGGTGCTCCGTGCCTCTACGGTCCGTAATTGATCTAAATTTTAACAATTGTACGCACTATTGCAGGGGCACAGTGCCTGTGCCCTTATGGCTGAACATGAAACAATTTATCATCATAAAACATGTTGTTTTGTATTTGCTGTATCATAGGGTTTTTAAACTGGAAAACCCCGGTTAATATATCTTTCCCCGGGGCCAGAGATGAAAAGGCCGCCCATTTTGGCGGCCTTTAATGAAATAAGAATTAAGATACTATCCTTTCACAGACAAGGTCTCCAACCTCAGATGTGCTGTAACCCATCTTGCCAGCATCCATGCTCTTCATCTTGTTTGCGGTAACATATTTCACCGCCTCTTCAATCTTGTCTGCTGCAGCCTGTTCGCCAAGGGTCTCAAGCATCATGCCTGCGGCGCATATGGCAGCAAGGGGATTTATTACCCCTAACCCGGTATACTTGGGGGCCGACCCTCCAATGGGTTCAAACATGCTTACACCCTCGGGGTTTATATTGCCGCCGGCAGCAAGCCCCATGCCGCCCTGGGTGATGGCGCCAAGGTCAGTGATGATATCGCCGAACATGTTTCCGGTAACAAGCACATCAAACCATTCAGGGTTTTTGACCATCCACATGCATGTTGCATCAACATGATAGTATTCCCTTTTAATATCGGGGTATTCCTTTTCGCCCATCTCATGGAATGCCCTGTTCCAGAGGTCATATATATAGGTAAGCACATTGGTCTTGCCGACAAGGGCGAGTGTATTGTGTTCACCCTTCCCTAAAGCCTTTTTACCATGTTTGCGGGTATATTCAAATGCGTATCTGAGGCATCTGTCTACCTGGTGCCTTGAATAAACAGCTGACTGAATTGCCACCTCGTGGGGTGTGCCCTTCATGGAAAAACCGCCAGCGCCAGTGTACTGGTCGCCTGTGTTTTCACGGATAACACAGTAGTCTATCTCCTTTGGCCCCTTGTTCTTTAAAGGCGTATCAACGCCGGGGTAGAGCCTTACAGGACGTAAGTTTATATACTGGTCCAGCTCAAAGCGGGCCTTTAAAAGAACCCCCTTTTCCAGGATGCCAGGCGGCACATCAGGGTGGCCTATTGCGCCAAGAAGGATGGCGCTGTACTTTTTAAGCTCTTCTATGTCTTTGTCAGTAAGGGTTTCACCGGTCTTGAGATACCTCTGAGCGCCAAAGTCATAGGAGGTTGTTTCATACTTGAATCCATATTTTTGAGAGACGGTCTTTAATACCTTGAGCGCCTCAGCGATAACCTCAGGGCCAGTACCATCACCCGGAATAACTGCTATTTTATACATTTTTAAGTTCCTTTCATTTAGATTTAAGAAAACGATAATATGGGAATGAAACCTGTGTGTCAATTCCAAAAAAAGGGCAGAGAAGGGCACAAGGCTCAAGACACAGGGGTAAAAGATTGACATTTCTGTAGGGTCATACCCATGTGTCTGACCTTTTGAGAACCATAGCATAAAGAGCCAAACCATTGACCTTTCTTATTAACCCATACCCTTGCGGGAGGGGCAGAGGAGGGGGAGTCATATCAGGTGTAAGGCTGACTAATATTATCTTTTGACAACAATTTTTGGATGTGGTTTTATTTCCAGCGATTCTTTAGATTTTTAATTAAGTTGTATTATCTGTTTTTGTTCGCCTTTGCCAGAAGACCCTATGGCTTACCGCTATGATGATTAGCCGTCGTACAAGGCTAGTGGTTTACACGATGGGAAGGCGAACCACGGCGTAGCTAGCGAAGCAGGGTATGGCGCGCCATTTGTATAGTTTTAAAATATCACTTTATTTCAAGTAGACATTTTTTTAATATGAGAAGTAAAATTTTCATTTAGGAAAATATTTAAAATCCGGAAATTTTTAAAAGTAAAATCGATCTTTGCCTGTTTTGTCGATTTCAATATGCAGATAAGATTTGATATAAGATGATGAAATTATTATTAATCTTAACGAGGTTCAGGTGATTTTCTAAACTTCCATATCGGAAAATTTTTCTGATACTCCTATGTTATAAACTATGAATGAATACGACATTAAAATAAAACCATCAAAGAAAATATGTCCGAAAAAATATTGCTTCCATTGGAATGAAGAAGGAGACGTAATTGCAAAAGGTCTTCATGAAAATCTTGATGAAGCATTAATTAATTTAAAAGGGATTGAAAAAAGTAAATGTGGTTGTTCTTTCGGTATTTGTACAAGAGATAATTCTCAAAATGGAGACCATGACTGGTATGAACCTTGTGAACCAATATTAGCTCAAGACAATTTACCTTGGTTCTTTTTTATTCCATCACCTGCGAATTTAGTAAACTCTGAGAAACAAAAATACATTAATGAGTCACAACTGTTATGGGGTAATAAATATTGGGAACCATAGACGTTTATAACATCTAAATCAACTCAGCCCGGGCTACTCTCTTGCCAGATCGAAGTTGAGTGTATTATAGACATAATTGATGTATGCAAGTATCAATAATCATAAACCGCCCGTCTGGTTATTTGGGGCGTTGTGTGAATCGATGCTTGTAACGCAGAGGATTGGAGTATAATATGGACATAGGAATTAAGACAAGTTTCATCGATAAATGGGGGAAGTACTTTCCCGGAAGTGAACTACCGATAGCATGTTTCTATTCTGACGATTTGAATGGTGTTGAATTTCCGAATGCACCCAAGCCGAATAAGCATGGCCTCACCTGCATTTTCGGCCAATTGGCCCCTGTCCGGAAGGGCAAGGCACGCGCTTTCAATCAGGATAACCTTGGTTGTTGGGGTTCAAAGGGTTTATTGGGTTTTATGCCTGCGGGAGCTGACGAGCAAACAATAGATTTTTTAGTGAATGTCGAGAGATATAAGAAAAGCCCAGCTCATGTAAAAGCCATGTTTCAAAATAGCCCTCCTCTGAAAGCCCCCAAAAAGTACCTAATATTCAAACGCTGGGATTTATTAACTGAGAACGACGACCCGCAGGTGGTATTCTTCTTTTGCACTCCGGACGTCCTTTCTGGGCTGCACGGTCTTGCAAACTACGATACAATGACGCCTCATGGGGTCATGACGCCATTCTGTTCAGGTTGTGAAATGCTCGTTGCTTTTCCGGTGAAAGAACTGAAATCAGATAATCCCAGAGCTGTCATTGGTCTGCTAGATCCGAGCGCCAGGGGCTGGGTCACACCAAATCTCCTTAGTTTTTCAATTCCTTGGCCTAAGTTTAAAAGCATGTTTGAGAATATGGATGATTGTTTTTTGAATACATATATCTGGGAAAATATTCGCAAACGCCTCAATCCGGCTGAGCAGTAAAAAAGGCCACACAACTTGTCGCTTAAGCCGATCGCGGGCGGCCCCATGGGCCGCTTCGGCTTAGCTTTTCGTTAGTGCGCCAGGCGCAGCATATTGCTTCTTTCTTATAGAGTGCCCTGTCTCACTTAAGTTGAATGAAGGCTGGAAGTCTTTATCGGGAAAACCCTAGCCAGCAGCCCGTACCGAGTGTTGCGTGACTGGGAAGGACAGGTGAAAATGATATGCCAAATGACCCACACGAAGCTTACACAGGGAACACTATAGGCCGCAGGGAGGAGGTACCCTCCCAAAGCAATTCAGCCCCTTTAGGAACATATAACGGCAAAACTCGTTGGGGAATGCTGAAACCTTTCCGGTTATCCATATTGCGGTAATTGCCAAACATGGGACGCAGAAAAATGAGTATCAGGATAAAGGTTATGTACTCGGGCTGTTTGGAGATAAAGAAAGAGGTGCCAGGAGCCTGTTATGTTTCAGTGCAAGAGAGGAGTCAGGCATGACACATGGGGAACTATCCCTTGTTTTAAGAGCCTTTTGCTGAAAGCTGAATGCTGATGGCTGACCGCTGCCATTCAAAAACGACAGTTTTTGGATGGACACTATTTAGCAGGGTTATACCTATCATGCGCAGAGTGAAGCAGAATTTGCCATTGACAAATGTATATACCGGCGTATACACTTTATTTGGAGGATATCAATATGCTTTGTTCAAAAGTTTTTATAAGTGGCAACAGCCAGGCAATACGACTTCCTAAGGAGTACCAGGTTGAGGACAAAGAGCTCTATATCAAGAAAATTGGGAGCACTATCATCCTCTTTTCAAAGAAAAATCCCTGGGAGGCCTTTGAACGCAGCCTTACAGAGTTTTCAGATGACTTTATGGCTGAAGGAAGGAGTCAGCCGCCCATGCAGGAGAGAGAAGGGCTCTGATGTATTTACTTGATACCAATATCTGTATTTACATAATAAATAAGAGACCAGTAGCTGTCATAGAAAAAATAAAGACCTTTGAGCCAGATCAAATCAAGTTATCAGCAGTCTCTGTTGCTGAACTTCAATATGGAATTGCAAAAAGTAGCTGCAGAGAAAAGAACAGGGCGGCCTTAATTGATTTTATTTCGGGGTTTGAAATACTTCCATTTGATGATACTGATGCAGAAGTATTTGGATTGGTAAGAGCTGATCTGGAAAAAAGGGGGAAGCTCATTGGCCCCTGCGATATGGAAATAGCAGCCCAGGCCATAGCGAGAGACCTTACACTTGTCACTAATGAAATATCTGAATTTGAACGAATTACAAAATTAAAAATAGAAAACTGGGCAATATTATGATGGAATTAAAAGATGACCGGACAGGTTTTCCATATTGTGAATCAGGAGAGTTTTAAGATATGATTGCAGTGAATACATTAAGACTATTGCCAGAGGAGAGACATTAAGTGAGCGGAAACCTGTCACATCTAAATACCCCGGTCATCAATATCATACGCAGGGATATGACAAAACTTCCATCCAATATTACAATTCAGCAATCGCTGGAATATATAAGACAAAAGGAGATTGGTGAAAAGATAGTCTATTTTTATGTTGTAGATGATGATGACCGACTGGTAGGGGTATTGCCGACACGGAGATTACTCACTGCACCGCTGGATCAAAAGGTTTCGGAAATAATGATTGCCCCTGTTGTAACGATCCCTCATTATGCAACGGTGCTGGATGCATATGAGTTTTTTTTGCTTTATAAGTTTCTTGCATTTCCGGTGGTTGATGAAAAAAAGGCCATGCTTGGTGTTGTTGATATTGCCATGTTTGCAGATGACACCTTTGATATAGCAGATCGTGAAAATATGGACAGACAGTTCGAGATAATCGGTTTCAGTATCACCCAGATCAGGGAGGCATCTCCTTTTAAGGCCTTTCGGTTCCGCCTGCCATGGCTTCTTGCCACTATTGCAAGCGGCACTGTGTGCGCATTACTCGCCGGCATTTACGAGATGACCCTTGCCAAAACCCTTATACTGGCCTTTTTCCTGACCCTGGTGCTGGGATTGGGTGAAAGTGTCAGCATTCAGTCAATGACATTGAGTATTCACAGCCTGCGGTCAAAAAAACCGGACTGGATGTGGTACCTGAAATCATTTTATCGTGAGGTGGGCGCCGCTATATTACTGGGCATTGCATGCGGGGCTATAGTTGGCGTTATTGCCTGGCTCTGGCGCGGTGAAGGGATTGCGGCGTTTGCCATAGGCGCAAGCATCATGCTTACCCTCTGCCTTGCTGTTTTTTTTGGCCTGAGCATACCGTCACTATTGCATAGGCTTAAGCTTGACATGAGGATTGCTGCAGGGCCGCTTACTCTTGCATTAACAGATATTTCAACAGTGCTGATCTATTTCAGTCTTGCAAGGGCATTGCTGTGAGCAGTTAGTAACTGTTTTACGCACAAACCGTCCTGATAATTTCCTCTGACAGTTGCCACAATTCTGTAAAATTTTTGCGCCCCGCAAGATCTTTAGCCATCTCTATAGATAAGGAAGTGGCAAATGGCGGGGTCATGGCCTCAAACCCGGTAAACAGATTGATCAGAAAAGACGGGTTAGATAGAGGCGTCAGTGCCCCGCACACACGAAAAAGATGGCATCTGATCATGAAAAAGGAGGGGTAATAGAGGAATGTGTCATATTAACCCGCCTTAACAGATCACTATTAAAGAGACCCTTACAGGGGTGTCATTTTTAATCTTTGAACAATAGCGGAGCCATCTCCCTAAGACTACGCCTCCATGATAAAAATTCATGTGCAGTGTCAGGTGAAACATAGAATACGCTCTTTATGCCTGCCTTTTTCAATGCTTCATCATTTTCCTTCGGGTCACCTCCAAAGGGATTGCGGCCACCGAAACTGTTATTGCCAAGTTCCCTGCTGCCATAGCTTACAAACACCAGCCTGACCTTCTCCTTAAAACCGGGTGTCTTTTTTACATCATCCATTGAAATGGTGCCACCGCTGAAAAGGCCGATATGGGAAAACTTGTCCAGATTCGCAAGCGTAATCAGCCTGGTCTCTATCCCGCCCATTGATAAACCTGCCATTGCGCGATGGGGCTGGTCTGAAAGGGTGCGGAAATGGGCATCAACATAGGGAATAAGCTCATCTACAAGCACTGTCTGAAAGGGTTCAATCTTGAAACCCCCAAGGCCGCCTATCTTTACATCATTTGTCATCCCGTAGGTCATAACTATCAGAAAGGGTTTAATTTTTCCATCTGCTATAAGGTTGTCCATGATGAGGTTTGCGTGGCCCTGAACGCTCCATGCGGTTTCATCCTCGCCCCACCCATGCTGCAGGTAGAGAACAGGATAACGCACCTTTATGTCTCTCTCATATCCCGGAGGAGTGTATACAAAGGCGCGGCGTGAGCTGTTGGTGCTCTTTGATGGGAAAAGAATCTGCTGCACATTGCCATGAGGAACATCCTTAAGGGCATAAAAGTCCCGGTCATGCGCAGGTATTTCTATGCCGCTTTCCCATCTGGTTGAGCCATAAAAATTCAGGGTGCCCGGATCATTAAATGTCCCGCCATCTACGGTGATACGGTAATAGTGAAACCCTTCGTCCAGCGGCCCTTCTGTTGTGCCCATCCATGCGCCATCCGCACCCTTTACAAGTGTGGTGCCGCCCTTTCCTCCAAGGCCAAGGCTTACACTGACACTTTTTGCTTCAGGCGCAACAATGCGGAACCTGGCGTAGCCCTGGGAGTTAACCTGGGGATACTCCTGACCAGGCTGATTAAGTGAAGATGGTTTAAAGTCATCTTTAATTGAGGCTGGTTCTGTCTGAGCCGGACATGCTGCACACCAAAAAATCACCAGAAACGTAACAATAGTAATATAATGTTTCATGCTCTTTCTCCTTTACTGTTTTTATTGTATGTAATCCAATTTTAGTCATAGAATTATATTATTGACTCTATTTTGGCTTTTGTATACCTATATACAATAATTGGAATAAATTGCCTAACAATATATTAAAGGAAGATAAAAATGCCAAACAAGTCAGTGAGCGTAAAAGAGGTCCTTGATTCAGGAAAATTTACCTTATATCAGGTATGGATCTGTACCCTGTGCTTTTCTCTTGCCTTTTTTGATGGTTTTGATCTTTCTCTTGTTGGTGTCTCATTACCCAAGATTGCCGAGTTTTTAAAAACAACACCGGCAGCCCTTGGCATAGCAATGAGCCTGGGTAATGTGGGGGCGCTTATCGGGGCCTTTGTGCTGGGTATGCTTGCTGATCGATTTGGCCGCAAAAATATGCTGCTTGTCTCTGCCTTCACATTTGGTATCTTTACGCTTGCAATCACCTTTATCAATACCGTTGAGCAGCTTATAATATTAAGGTTTATTGCAGGGCTGGGCTTGGGCGGCGCTGTGCCCAATGCGCTTGCGTTCGGGTCAGAGTTTGCCCCTACCAACAGACGAGCTACACTTGCAACCACAATGTACGCCGGTGTTGCGATCGGAGCTACATTTGCCGGGATTTTTTCATCTATCCTTCTTCCCAGATACGGATGGCAATCACTGTTTTTAACAGGAGGCATTATTGTATGTGTAATCGGTCTAATTGCAGCTTTTTCCCTTCCTGAACCGCTGGAATTCCTGATAAAAAGGGGGAGGGCCAGGGATAAAGACCGAATACGTAAAATAGTCCTGAAAATAAACCCGTCCTATTCCTCCATGAATGATATTGAATTTGTTTCATCCGAAAAGAGGCTCCCCGGTGTGCCGTTTAAGCACCTCTTCAATGAGGGGCGTGCAACCAGCACTATATTATTATGGATTGCATTTGTTCTGAGTTACTATCTGCTCTGGCTCATACTGTCATGGACACCGACATTGCTAAAAGAAAGCGGGGCATCCTCGCAGGAATCCAGTCTTGCCTTTGCATGTGTCAACATGGGAGCTGTCATATCAACTGTGTTGATCGGTATCTTGATGGACAAATTCAATCCCTTCAGGATATTAAAAACAGGTTTTTTTCTAGCCTTTGCGAGTGTTTTTATCTTTGGATATTTTGCCTCCAGCTCATTTATTATAGTTGCTTTTGTCTCTGCCATTATGGGATTTTTTGTGATCGGAAGCAACTCGGGCCTTATGGGACTCGCTGCTATCTCATATCCGACCGATATCAGGGGCACAGGGCTTGGCTGGGCTACGGGTGTCGGGAGGGCAGGTTCATTGCTGGCTCCTGTCATAGGAGGCATCATGCTTACTGAAAAGTGGAGCGTCAATGCAATCTGCACAGCTAATGCGATTCTTGCGCTTGTGGTTATATTGATAATTTTTATTATGCAGAAGGTAAACTCCATAAAGAAAAATTAGTGCTATACTGTTACAGATAAATTAACAGGAAATATTTTATTGATGAAAAGGGAGAGTCAAATAATGAAGCGTTTTGGTAAAACTAAAAAGGATTTGTCGAGAAGAGATTTCATAAAAACAACTTCAGCCGGTATCTGTGCTGCTGCCATTGCAGGACTCAATGCTTCATCGGCAAAAGGAGATAGTTCCGAGGATAAAAATGTTAAGTGGGACAAAGAGACCGATGTACTGGTTGTAGGAACCGGGTTTGCAGGGATTGCATCTGCAATAACAGCCCATGATAAGGGTGCCAGAGTCCTTATTTTGGAGAAGGCGCCAAAGGAGCTTGAAGGAGGAAACAGCAAGGTATCAGGCAATATGTGGTGGACACCAACTGATGTGGAAACCGGGATCAAATACATCACTGCATTATGTTACGGTTTAACGGATCAGGAAAGCATTAAGGCCCTTGCACAGGGTATGTTTGAGAATAACGAATGGCTCAAAAAACAGGGGGTTGAACCCGGCTCGTTTGGCATATTTCAGCCTGAGTATCCTGAGCTTCCAGGCAGCGAGTCAGTGCGAACATGGTCTAATGCCAAGGGTGGTTTTGGCGCGGGAGCGACTCTATATAACCCCCTCCGGGCACAGGTGGACAAGCGAAATATTCCGATTATGTATAAGACACGCGCAATGGAGCTGATTCGCAACACCAGTGGAGAGGTTACCGGTATAAAGGCAGAATCAGAGGGAAAGACATTATCCATAAAGGCAGGGAAAGGGGTTATTCTGGCTTGTGGAGGTTTTGAATTTGCCCATGACATGCAGCAGCAGTTTCTGCCCGGATGGCCAATGTATGGCCGCGGTACCACATACAATACAGGAGATGGCATCAGGATGGCCCAGCAGGCAGGGGCAGACCTCTGGCACATGAATAACGCACTGGCGGGTATTGGCGCAATTCTCGTTGATGATGACGACCTGGGCAAAAAGATACCTGTATCAGTCTCCATGTTTGGATCACCTTATATACTTATAGACCAGCAGGGAAGGCGTTTTATGAATGAATCCATTCGTGGCCGTCACGGGTTGGGAGAAAAGGAACACCTTATTTATTTTGATACATTAAATACACAGAGTTTTACCCGCATACCGTGTTATGCCATTTGTGATTCAAGGATTTTAAAAAGACCTCTTGTCTCCACCGGAATGAAGATGGGCTGGTATACCTGCCATTCAAAATATAAATGGAGCCAGGATAACAGCGTAGAAATAGAAAAAGGCTGGATTATCAGGGCAGAGACTATCAGCGAACTGGCTGGCAAAATTGGCATAAAAACAGATTTGCTTGAAAAATCGATCACAACATATAATCAATACTGCGATACAGGTGTTGACCCTGAGTTTGCAAGACCAAAGGAAAACCTGGCTAAAATAGATCAGCCGCCCTATGTGGCTCTGAAGATTTACCCAATTATGTATAACACCCAGGGCGGGCCAAGGCGAAATGCATCATGTCAGATTGTAGATCCCTTTAATAAACCCATACCGAGACTATACAGCGCAGGTGAACTTGGATCATTCTGGGGCTGGATGTATAATGGCGGAGGCAATAATTCAGAGTGTCTAGCAACCGGCAGGATCGCGGGTGCAAATGCAGCAGCCCTTAAACCCTGGTGAAACAAATAATAAAGAGGTCAGGCTATGAAAATATTTGGTTTTGTCTCTATTTTGCTTTTCAGTCTCCTTACTGTATCATTTTTCCCGTGGCCAGTTGTTACAGCAGGGAGAGCAAGTACCTCTCCTGAAAAAGAAAGCGGCACAATTGCGCCATACTTCATGCCTGCCACACCGTCGCCAAAGTCACCTGATCCTGATGGATTTATACAGCGCTGGTTTCTTCTGGAACCGATCGTTAAACCCAACAGGAGCAACACTGTATTTACAGACAGCTATGTAAGAGAGGCTCTTAATGCCGGTTACTTTCCCGATCAGTTTACTGTGGTTCCAAAGGATGGCGATACTGTTAAGGTAGATGGTCAGGAACTCAAGTGGCATGGACTTGATTCCACAAATTTTAATGTCAAACTCTTTCGGTTTGCATATGGCCTCAATAAACCTCATTACGGGGTAATCTTCTGGGCAGTCACTGTCGTAAACAGCCCCAGGGAGATGAAGAATGTCCGTCTGGCTGTGGGGTCAAATTCAGCATCCATGTGGTGGATTAATGGTAGGGAGGCTGTCATCCTGTCAGGTGACAGGCGCATGTTAATGGATGACTGTGTATCAAAACGCCTTACGCTAAAAAAGGGAAAAAATATTATCAGGGGCGCTGTTATAAATGGCCCGGGTATGAGTGATTTCTGCGTCAGGTTTATTGATGAAAATGGAGACCCGGTAAAGGATCTTACAAGTTTTTAAGGAGACTCTTTTATCGGTACCTAATGAATTATTCTATTCCGGAGGTTTTATGAAATCCCGAAATCTATCAGCAGCCTTTTATTTGCTGTTTTTTATGATGCTGTCCGGTTGGGCATCAGCACAGGTAGGTGAACCCTATATCCACGATCCATCCACCATCGCCGAGTGTGATGGAAAATACTACACCTTTGGCACGGGCGGAGGGGGGTTGATTTCAGAGGATGGCTGGACATGGCGCAGAGGGGCTGTGAGGCCAGGCGGCGGTGTTGCCCCTGATATTATACACATAGGCGACCGCTATTATGTGACATATGCAAAAGGGGGCGGGGGGCTATCAGGCGGGCACGCAAGCAATGTATATGTAATGTGGACCAAGACCCTTGACCCCAACTCCCCTGACTTTAAGTTTAATGATGAGACAATCGTCGCATCATCTGATGGCGTTGAGGACTGTGATGCAATCGATTCGGCATTTCTTCTTGACCCAAATGACGGCAGGCTCTGGCTTACCTATGGAACCTATTTCGGCTTTATCAGGATTGTTGAGCTTGACCCCAAAACCGGAAAACGCATGCCAGGCAATGAGCCTGTTAATATAGCGATCGATTGTGAGGCAACAGCCATGATGTACCGGGACGGCTGGTATTATCTGTTAGGCACCCACGGCACCTGTTGTGACGGGGCCAACTCAACATATAACATCCGTGTCGGGCGATCAAAAAAGGTAACCGGACCATATGTGGATCACACTGGTGTGCCAATGCTAAGGGGCGGCGGCAAACTTGTTGCTGCTGCAAGCGAACATTATGTGGGGCCGGGTCACTTTGGGCTTATAGAGCTGGGTGATGGTGTAAATAAATTCTCATGCCACTATGAGGCTGATCTTATGAGGGGCGGTAACAGTGTGCTCGCTATTCGTCCCCTTCTATGGAAAGATGGGTGGCCTGTCGCGGGTGAAAATGTGAGGGAAGGCACATATGAGATACAATCTGAGCGGAGCGGCTATGCACTGGAGCTGGCCGTTGATTTTGTGAGGATGCCGGGCAGCATGCGATTTTTCGGAGGTAAAATTGAAGAACCTGTTGCGCCGGTCCCTGCCCAGAAACTTTCAGATGTGGAAAAGGGGTGGCCGGAAGGAGAAATCGGTGTAAGGATCGGCGACTTTATGAACAGGCCCCATCAGAAATGGCGCATTACACCTGTGCCTGATGCAGGCGGCTATTTTGGTTCACCCTATTACAGGATCACTATAGAAGGCACAAACAGAACCCTTGCAGCTACTGCTGACTATGAGGTTGTTACGGTGCCTGAATTCACAGGCGCGCCCGAACAGCTCTGGCAGATTGACCAGCTTACAGATGGAACATATAGAATCATGCCCAGGGTTGTGCCCGGTTCGGGTGAACAACCGGCCCTTACTGCTGTGGGGAGAAGCACGCCCACACTGGCCCGGTTTGATTCTGGCAGTTATAATGCACGCTGGACTTTTAAGATACAGTGAAACTTTTTATTATTCCAGCAAACAGTCTCTGTCCATAAAGGTATTTCAGGAGGGATATATGGCTTATAAACCGGTTATTGAAATGAAATTATTCTACAGGGTTTCAATAGAGTTTGTATTATTCTATTTGATGATACTTATTACACTTCCTGTTAATAAAGCGTTTGGAACAGAAAAAAATATTGATACATCAAGCTGCGCTGCAATTACGAAACTTGCCACCTCCTCTTTTCTTGTTGAAAAGGCAGAAACGGTCAATCAGGGCCCGTCGCCAGGCCCTGGGGCTAACGGAGAGATATTGCCTGAACACTGTCTGGTGCAGGGTATGCTCAACCCGCGCACAGGGGCAAAAGGTCAAAAGTTCGGGATAGGTTTTGAATTGCGCATGCCCGCCAACTGGAATAGGAGATTCCTTTTTCAGGGAGGAGGCGGGCTTGACGGCGTGCTTTCCCCTGCTATCGGCAATCATATGGGTGCTATAAAACCTTCGGCCCTTGCCCGCGGGTTTGCTGTGGTTTCAACAGATGGTGGACACCGCAGCAGCATGCTAGATGGCTCCTTTGGACTTGATCAGCAGGCACGCATTGATTACGGCTTTAATGCGCTGGACAAGGTCACGCTCAAGGCAAAGGAGCTGATAGAAATATATTACGGCTCAGCGCCATCCTACTCCTATTTTATAGGGTGTTCCAATGGCGGAAGACAGGCCCTTATGGCATCACAGCGGTTTCCGCTTTATTTTGACGGGATTGTTGCGGGCGACCCTGCGATAAAATTTTCCGGTATAGCAATGGATGAAATATGGAATCTCCAGGTGGCAGCGCGCATAGCCCCAAAGGATGAAAATGGCCGCCCGATAATTTCAAGGGCATTTTCAGATCAAGACCTGCGCCTTGTCGCAGATACCCTGCTCAACCGATGTGATGCCCTTGACGGTCTTGCTGATGGTTTTATCAATGACTGGCAGGGTTGTGACTTTGACCCCGGCATTCTCGCATGCAAATCAGTTAAAACAGAGACCTGTCTTTCAAAGGCCCAGGTTGATGCCTTAAGGGATATGTTTAACGGGCCGCACACAAAGGATGGAAGATCCATATACGGCCCCTTTAACTATGATACCGGCATTGCCGGAACGGAGTGGAGGGGTATGCATATTGGATCTTCAGGCACAGGGAAATGGGATTCGGCTGACGCCACTCTTGGATTAGTGAACCTGAGTTATCTTCAATTAACCCCTCCTGACCCTGATCTTGATCCCCTGGAGTTTGACTTTGACCGTGATGCTGTGCGTACACGCCATACCGCTGCCAATACAGACGCTGACTCAACCTTTCTTTCAACCTTTGCAGACCATGGAAAGATGATAGTTTACCACGGGCTATCTGATCAGGGTATGGCATCAGGCGTTCTTTCTGCGTGGTACGATGAAGTAATTAAGGTCAATGGCCCTTCTATCCGTGACTCTGTAAGGCTCTTCTTTATTCCGGGCATGTGCCATTGCAGCGGTGGAAGGGCAACAGACCAGTTCAATATACTTGATGCAATAACAGACTGGGCTGAAAAAGGTCAGGCGCCTGACCGGATAATTGCAACAGGCAAGGCATTTCCCGGCGTTTCAAGGCCTCTATGCCCATACCCCCTTGTTGCACGTTACAGGGATGGCGATGTGAACAGCGCAGACAGCTTTATCTGCTCGGAATAAAGATACAGAGAAAAGGAAATTTTGAATTGGAAAAGAGACTTTCAGGCCTGCTTGTTCACAGTTACGGTTTTTCACACCTGACCTTTTCATTGATGATGACTCTGGCCATTCAATATTACACCATATTTTTAACAGATGTGGCCCTGATAAAATTATCAATTGTCCCTGTTATCATATTTATAACCCATATTGTTGACGCCATTTCTATCCCTGTTTCAGGTGTCCTGATACAGAGCACCCAGTTTCGCTGGGGCCAGTACCGTTCATGGCTCTTATTGCCGCCTCTTGCAACCTCTGTTTTTTTTACGCTCACATTCACAAACCTGCCCCTGAGCTATGGAATAAAAATAGTCTATCTGGGCCTTGCATATATGATAGCCCATGTGAGCCTTAATTTTGCCTACAATGCCCAGCTTGGTCTTATATCGGTTGTTGCAAAAAGTGTTAAAGACAGGATGCGGTTGTCAACCAGGAATGTCCAGTATGGCATGTCAAGCCAGATTATCTACAGCTATTTTGTTCTAAGCATGTTCTATCACTTCACCGGTAAAAATGAGTCATGGGGATATTTCTATACTGTGGGGATACTGGCAATTATTCAGGTATTGGGTTACTGGTTTCTTTTTTACCAGATAAAAGAGTATGACAGATATGACCCTGCAAGAGTCTTATCAACCAGAATGTCTCTAGGGGAGATGGTGAAGCAGGTTATAGGCAACAAACATCTTTGTACCATAATGTCCGCAGATATTGTATCGAACCTGGGGATATTCAGCCTCCAGACAGTTGCAGTATACTATTTCAAGTATGCGATAGAAAATGAACAGTACATGAAACCCTACTCACTCTTGCTTGCCATTGCGAGCTTTGCAAGTACCCTGATTGCACCAAAAGCTGTCACCATTTTAGGCAAGAAGAATACATACCTGTTTGCCGCTATCTGGGGGACATTTGGCTATATTATTCTTCGCATGTTTGGCCTTTTAAATCCCTATGTATATATAGCAATTATTGTTGTATCAGCTCTTGGCGCAGGAGTGAGCGGGCCGATCCGGCAGGCAATGTACATGGATGCTGCGGAGTATGGCTACTATAAATCGGGCAAGGATGCGAGCGCCTTCATTATGTCGATGTTCACCCTGCCAATAAAGATTGCTATAGCCCTTGCAGGAACCATTGTTACTGCAGGGCTGAAATTTATCGGGTATGTACCGAACATCGCCCCCACAGAAGAATTCATTAATAATCTGATGAATCTTATATGCTATCTTCCTGCGGGCGCATGCCTTGTGGCCTTTGTGATTATGTCTTTTTATTCACTTTCGGATAAAAAGGTTACTGAAATTATGGAGATAAATTCGGCAAAAAGGGCCGAAGCCAGATAATTTTTTTTAATACTTAAAAGGAGAGGATCTCATGAAAATTAACACAAGCCGGATAACAATTTTGGTGTTCACAATTTTACTAAGCATCATTTTTATTCAGCCCGCCTTTACGCAGGATACGGCCCAGCAACCCAAACCCAAAATGGGTTTTAACCCCTTTCAGATGGACCCGCGCGCCAAGGAGATGTCCTATTATTTTAAGGATGCAAACAAAGAACTCAAATATTGTCTGTTTGTTTCATCAAAGGTGAGTAAGGACAAAAAGGCGCCTCTTATTGTTACCCTTCACGGCCTGGGCGCAGGGCCATCAATAATGATAAATAAACAGGCAGTGGATCTGGCTGAAGAGGGCGGCTACATCCTTGTGGCGCCCATGGGCTATAATGAACGCGGGTGGTACGGTGTGCCTTTCAGCATCCCTGCAGGCAAGACTCCCCCAAAACCCTCACCGGCAAATGACAGCGCAGCGCCCAAACCGGCGCCAAAGGCATCTCCGTTTTTTGATCCGAATGATCCGCCAAACCTGCATGAGTTGAGCGAAAAGGATGTAATGAATGTCCTTGATATTGTGCGTAAAGAGTATAAAATTGATGATAACCGGATATACCTGATGGGCCATTCTATGGGCGGCGCAGGGACACTGTATCTTGGCAGCAAGTATGGGGATATCTGGGCGGCGATTGCCCCGATTGCGCCTGCGGCCTTTGGAATTGAGCCTGATATACTTGAAAAAATCAAAACCCTTCCGGTTATATTTGTTCATGGCGCTACCGATGAAGTGGTTCCTGTAGACATTTCCAGAAAATGGGTTGAAAAGGCAAAGGCTTTGAACATGACCTATGAATATAATGAAATGGAGGGAATAACTCATGGCCCTTTGATCACTGCAGCGTTGCCCAGTGTTTATGCCTTTTTCAGCAAACACTCAAAGACAAAGTAGTAAGCTACCCTCCCCCCGGCAAAACCGGGGGGTTATCCTATGGCAATTTATTTAACAGGAGTTTCAAATGAAAAGCCGATCATTTTTTTACACCATAATAATTTTTCTATTCTTCATAATAACATTACCTTTGTCTGCAGCCGAAGATGGAAAGATCGTTGTAATGAATCCAAGGGGCATCATGCCTGAGATACGCAAGATCCCCATGGCCATAAGGCCTAAAACACTTGATGGGAAGACAGTATATGTTGTTGACATCAAATACCCCAATACAAAGCCTTTTGTTGATGAACTGTACGCTGCGTTAAAAACAAAATATCCCAAAACCACATGGGTTCTTAAGGAGAAAGCAGGCGGTTACATGGATGATGATCCTGCATTGTGGAAGGAGATCAAGGAAAAGGCTTCAGGCGCAATAGTGCTGATAGGCCATTGAAGCAGCTGCTCACCGGCAGTTGTCGGCCATGCGGTTACCATTGAAAGGTTGGGCGTTCCTGCAATTCCCATGATTACCAGCCGTTTTCAGGAACTGGTTACAACTACAGCATTTAAAAAGGGTATCCCCAACCTGCGTATACGCTATACGCCTCACCCTATTACAGACAGGCCTGCTGATTTATGCAGGGAATATGTTAAAGGCAATGACCCTGTATCAGGCAAACCCATGCTTGAGGAGATATATAGAGGCCTCACCATGCCACTTTCGGATATAGATGCAAAGGCAGGTTTTCTTGAGAGAGCACGCGGGCCGAGGCTGTTTCCGGCTGACACCCCTGAAAACCTGATGGAATTTTTTCATAACCAGGGATTTACAGACGGAAACCCGATAATCCTTCCGACAGAAGAAAAGGTTAAGGAGATGCTCAGCGCAACAAGCCATCAACCCGATGAATGGGTTGGCCAGATGCGGCCATCCCCGCCGCATGAGGCATGGTATTACAATGTTGAGATGGTTGCTGTTAACGCTGTTATGGCAGGAGCTAAACCGGAATATTTTCCTGTTATTTTGGCCATAGCATCAAAGGGTGTGACCTCAATGTTCAGCTCAACGTCATCCTTTGCAAGGATGGTAGTAATAAACGGCCCGATTGTAAAAGAGATAGGCATGAATACAGGGATAGGCGCCCTAGGGCCGGTAAGCAGGGCCAACTCCAGCATAGGAAGGGCCTGGACACTTATCTCAAGAAACCTTGGAAATTCCGGTAAGCCGGGCGAGACATATCTGGGTAGCCAGGGAAACCAGCTCAACTATAATAACATATGTTTCCCTGAAAACGAGGAGGGGCTGCCCGAAGGATGGGAGCCCCTGCATGTGCAGAAAGGGTTTGATAAATCCGAAAGTGTCGTAAGCATATTCAGCGGATGGAGCTTGAATGACATAGCATGGTATTCTCCCCTGCCACAGCATGAGGTTATAAGGGGTTGGCTTGAGCATTTCTTCTCATTTGGTGTAACCCAGGCGACACTTATTCTGGACCCCATAGTTGCAGCCGATGTTGCCTCTAAGGGGTATAATACCAAAAATGCCTTTGCAAAATACCTTATCGAAAACACTGGAACCCCTGGCTGGCTCTACTGGTCAGAAAACAGGGACAACCTCAAAAAGGCCAAAGAGGGTATTGAACCTTTTGCCGGGTGGCTTAAAAGGGGAGAGGATGCTGTTGTGCCTGTTTCACGCTATATGGGCAGAAGAATGGGCGGGTCAGGCCTGCTTGCCACAACTGAAAACAACGAATCAATAACATCCATACACATCGTAGTAACCGGCGGCGGGACAAATACCTTCTGGTCTGGCGGTGATTTCGGTTATGTGGGCAGCACATCTGTGGATTTCTGGAGATAGGAGGCAAAAATGAGAATTAAAATATCGATAATATCAGCCATCTCTGTTTTATTGTGCCTGACAGTTGCGCAAGGCAGCGCCCTTGCACAGTATAATTCATCAAAAAAACCTGCGCCAATCGGGTCACCGGTAAAATCCATGGTTGAGCTGGGGTCTGTATATTCAAGCATATATGATATTACCATAACGGTTCTTGAAACCGTGAGGGGCAGTGATGCAATGAAACTCCTCAAAAAGGCAGATCCCAATATCAAAAAACCTTCAAAAGGGTTTGAGTATCTGCTTGCAAAGGTGAGGTTTGAGATGAAGGCAAGGGCTGTATCAGATAAATTAACCATTAATATAGGTGACTCACCTCTTCAGTGGGTTGCCCTGACTTCAGAACTTACCGAATACCCCGGGATTACAGTCACCGTACCTGCGCCTGCACTTAAGGGCACTGTAAAACCGGGAGATAAACTTGAAGGATGGGTGGCCTTTGCAGTGGATAAAAAGGATAAAGGTCCGGTAATGGTATTTGATCCGGACACAGGCGGCGCAACCGGCAGGGGAAATACCCTCTTCTTTAAGCTGTTTAAGGAAAATTAAAATGTGTTAGGGCAACTCTGCTTGCGTTGTCTGGATTCATGATTTATTAATGTAAGGGCAGACCTGCGTGTCTGCCCTGTTTTTTGATTTTATTGTAGAGAAGGGTTTGAAACCCGTCTATCCTAATAGGTATCTGGTGCAAAATTCAGGTAATAAACAATGGATATCTATTCATCAAAAATCAGGATATAATTCTTTGACAGGGCTTTTTCGAAGTGAGAGTCATTTGATATTACCAGGTCAACATTGTTTGACATTCCTGACGCGATTATCAGGCTATCAATTACCCTTAAATTTGCCCATTCTAACCCGACTTTCGCTATTCGAGCAGTGTTTTGGAAAAAATGATAATTTTTTAGGATGTAAGTGATTGAAATTGTTAGGTGAGGGATAAAAAAATCTGAAAACCTGTTGTAGTGAAGACCTACCCC
>CAYWRH010000045.1:0-26612 GCA_964460435.1 uncultured Desulfatiglans sp. | reverse complement strand
CCACTAAAGTAAAAACAGCCTGCCAGATCTGGCAGGCTGTTTTTACTTTAGTGGTGATCCTTAAAGAGGATGTATACATATGAAACTTTAAGCTATCAGCAAGGTGTATGATTTATATGCCTTTTGCTGATCCGCCGTCGCACAAGGCTATGGTGGGACAGAAAGCTGAACGCTGATGGCTGATCGCTTTGATACAAATATTACGGATGATCAAAGACCATCTGCTGAACCTCTACACCGGGAATTGCCCCAAGTTTTTTGGTAAATCTATTGAATGAGGCGTTGCTCCCTACATATTCAATCAACAGAAGACCGTTTGGCCCGCCTTTGGCACCGGGTTCATGCAGGCCTAACCGCGTCTTGATATATTTGCCAAATTCCGTTAATACCTCCTGCACCTTTACTGCATGTTTTAGCCTCTTTGTGATATGAATCCCGCAAATAAGATGTTTTGACCTGACCATGATGTTGCCTCCTGATGAATGGTTTTTATAAATAAGACTTCATAACCTTAATAATATAAAACCTTTTCATACATGATTTATGCCTGGAATTTTAAATTATATTTCAGATTAAAACAAACCTTTTTTCTTTTAATCTTGCCTTTTTATGCAATTAGCCATAGACATCAAAGAGATAAAATAAAAACAAGAAAGGAGTAATCTGATTATGAAGCGATATTCAATATTTCAGATACCGGTTTTGTCATTTTTTTCAAAAAACATTTATCGCTATGTGGCATCTGACTGGAAAGGCACAGGTTTTGCCTACCTTCTGTTGCTCCTCTTGATCTGCTGGATAGTCACCCTTATTAAGGTGCATGTGCAGGTTGGCGACTATATTGATAATGTGGCATCTCAAGTTATCTCTCAGGTTCCGGTGATTTCTGTATCCGGGGGCAATGCCTCAATTGAAGAGCCTCAGCCATACTATATTAAGGACCCTGAGAGCGGAAATGATCTGATCATAATTGATACTACAGGTAACACAGCTTCCCTGGATAATTCGGGAGCTAAAGTGTTAATCAAGAAGAGAGAGGTTGAGTTTAAAAAGAATGAATATGAGACCCGGACATTCAGTTTTGAAAAGATTCGAGACTTCACTCTGGATCAGGGCCTATTAAATAAATTTGCGAATATTATAAAAATGGTAATGGCGGTTGTGATATTTCCATTTGCTCTCCTTGGGTCTTATGTTTTCAGGATCGCCCAGGCCCTTATCTATGGAGCCATAGGCATGCTGTTCGCTTTAATGCATAAATCCAAAATGCCCTATATAACGGTCATCAGGATTGCTGTAGTTGCTGTAACACCCCCTATTATCCTGAGGACACTGCAGAATGTTTTTGGAGTTGCTATACCCCTAGCCGGGTTATGGTATTTTCTGATTGCAATGGGGTATCTGTTTTTTGGAGTAAGAGCAGCCTCAAGGGGCAATGACTTGGTAAATGAATCACCGGGATATACAGGAACTCAGGGTATGTAAGGTTTATTTAATAACAGGATGTGTGATTCTGTGCCCTTTTCAACAGGGCAGAATCTCCATCAGGAAAATTTTCAGCTTCTTTACATTATAGTAAAAAGAATATTTGTCAATTGTGGGCTTGATTGCTTATTACTACAACTCTGATAAACTTGAGATGTCTGATAGAGGTATGGCCGATATAGCATCATCAAGGTCATAAGCCTTTTTCCCTGATGGATCAAGACTTGTATTAGGCCATTTCTTTTGATAATATGCCTGCTAATAATAAATAAGGAGTTGATGATGAACACAGCAGAACATCTTTTTAAAGAGGCTTTAACCCTTAACTCTTTCCAAAAGGCGCAACTTATTGACAAGTTGATTTCTTCTCTTGATAAGTCGGACAGGGAGATAGATGAACTATGGGCTAAGGAAGCTGAGGACAGGATTGATGCTTATGATTCGGGAAAAATGAAGGCGATATCTTTAGAAAAGGTTCTTCAAAAATACAGGTAATTATTAATGAAGATAACTTTTCTGGAAGTCGCTCAATATGAACTTGATGAGGCTATAGACTATTACAACTACGAACTACCGGGTCTTGGGGATGCTTTTTTAACCGAGGTATTGAATGCTCTTGACAGAATAGGTAAATTCCCCGAAGCATGGCATCCCTGTTCAGAGAGGACAAAAAGATGCCAGACACGACGTTTTCCATATGGGATCATCTATCAAATAAGAGATAACGAAATTCTTGTTGTGGCTGTAGCTAACCTTCACCGAAAACCTGAATACTGGAAAGGTAGAATATAAAATTACTTGTCACTCTTTATCCGGGAATTAGAAAAAAGTAACACCTCTTATAAATATCTGTTTATCTTCCTTTGTAAGATATTCCCAATCGTGGTTGTGGAATGATGTTTATCCGGACGTAAACGCCAGCGCCTGAACAAGCTGGTAGGTTGCCTGAAGGTATGATGTCGGACATAGTGGGAAGCATTCCTTGCAACCCCCGCATTCCTTTAAGGCGATTTGAGGTATGAAACTGATTTCCCTGTTTGTTCCCCTGCCCGTAAAGCCTATGGCCCCCTTCTTTTTTACTTCATTGCAGTACCTCACGCACAGGCCGCAATGGATACAGAATGACGCCTCCGGTGCAAAACGGTCTTTATCTGCGCCATATTCTTTTGCAAGTTCTGTTAGCACAGGAGATACCGGGGCATGGGCCAGCATAAGTTCAATGATCATCTTTCTGATCCTGTCTATTTTTTCTGACCTTGTCTTTACCTTAAGCCCGTCAGATGCCTGATAAACGCATGAAACTACGATCCTTTGAACTCCCTTCTCTTCTATCTCCACAATGCAGAGCCTGCAACCGCCAAAGGGTTCAAGCCTTTCATGATGACACAGGGTCGGGATATATATTCCTGCCTTTTTTGCTGCAGCAAGGATGGTCATGCCCTTTTCTGCTGTAACTGTATTCCCGTCTATCATTAATGCTATTTTACTCAATTATCTTTCACCTTTACAGCCCTGTTTTCTTTAGTCACTGGCGCTGGAACAGGCGTGCCTGATATCTTTTTAACTGCGCTGAAATTAGCCGGGCACACATCAAGGCATGTCCCGCATTTTGTGCATTTTTGCTGATCTATTATGCTTACAAGCCTTTTCCCGCCATCAATTGCATTAGCCGGGCATTTCTTGATGCAGGCCATGCAACCTGAACACCTTTCAGGATCAATATAATAGTTAATCAGGGCCCTGCATGAAAGTGAAGGGCACCTCTTCTCCCTGATATGGGCTTCATACTCATCCCTGAAATATTTGAGTGTGCTTAAGAATGGATTTGGCGCGCTTTTTCCGAGCGCGCACAGGGAGGCCTCTACTGCTGTTTCCGATAGTGCCTCAAGCAGTTCTATATCGCCATCTTTGCCTTTACCCTCTGTAATGCCGGTAAGTAGTTTATGCATCTGTCTTAAGCCTTCGCGGCAGGGGGTACATTTTCCGCATGATTCATCTGTCAGAAATTCAATAAAATACCGGGCAGTATCAACCATGCATGTATCCTCATCCATAACGATCATGCCGCCTGAACCCATCATGGAGCCTGCCCTTGTGAGTTCATCAAACCCTACCTTAAGGTCGAGCATCTTTTCAGGTATACACCCCCCGGATGGCCCGCCTGTCTGTACCGCCTTGAATCGTTTGCCACCAGGGATTCCTCCTCCAATATCATATATTATCTCCCTGAGGGTAATGCCCATTGGCACCTCAACAAGGCCGGTATTATTGATTTTGCCCACCAGTGAAAATATCTTGGTGCCTTTGCTCTTTTCTGTGCCTATACCGGCAAACCACTCTGCCCCATTATTGATGATAAGCGGCACATTGGCCCATGTCTCCACATTATTGAGCACAGTGGGTCTCGCCCATAACCCCACAATATTGGAGCGCACATATTTGGGCCTCGGTTCGCCCGCCCTTCCTTCAATGGATGTCATAAGCGCAGTTGACTCGCCGCACACAAAGGCGCCTGCCCCCTGATTTACGGTTACCTTAAAGTCAAAGCCGGTACCAAGTATGTTTTTACCCAATAGCCCCAGCTCCATAGCCTGTTTTATGGCAATGGTTATGTTTTTAACAGCAAGGGGGTATTCATGCCTTACATACACAAACCCTTCGTGAGCCCCCACTGCATAGGCGCCTATTATGAGCCCTTCAAGTATCAGATGAGGGTTCCCTTCAAGCAGGGCCCTGTCCATGAATGCGCCAGGGTCGCCCTCATCGGCGTTTACTATCACATATTTTACTGGGTCTTTTGCATCCCTTGTGCCCTCCCATTTTATGCCTGTGGGGAAACCTGCACCGCCTCTCCCCCTTAGGCCAGACCTTTTAATCTCTTCAATTATCTCTTTCTGGCCCATTTTTGTAAGGGCCTTTGCAAGGGCAGAATAACCATTGATCGCGATATAGTCTTCAATACTCCTTGAATCGATCCTTATGTTACTGGATATAAGGTTTCTTTTCTGATTCCTGTAAAACGGGATATCTGATTCATGTACAGCCATTTTACCTGTGTCAGGGCTGGAATAAAGAAGCCGTTCAATGACCTTTTTATTTTTAATGGTCTCTCTCACAATCTCAGGGACATCCCCGGCTGTTACCTTAAGATAGCAAATCCCCTCAGGGTAAATGACAACCACAGGCCCCCTCTCACAGAAACCGGGGCAACCTGTTCCCTTTGTATCAACCGTAGCTGAAATGCCGTGTTTTTCGATCTCTGACCTGAATGCGGCAATAACATCATTGGCGCCGGATGCAACACACCCTGAACCGGCACACACTGAAACACACTGCATATCAGTGCGTTTTTCTGACAATAACCCATCTCTGTATTTTTCCAGCTCTTCGGGTGAATTCAACCTGGTGGCCATATCCATAACCTACCTGTATCCTTTCAACAGGCTATTTGCCTTGTCAGGGGTCATCTTACCGTACAGTTTGTCGTCTATTTGGGTAACCGGCCCAAGTGCGCAGCAGCCCAGGCAGTTTACTGTTTCCAGGCTGAAATTGAGATCAGGGTCTGTTTCGCCAGGCCTTATACCTGTTGCCTGTTCAATAGAATCAAGTATCCTTGCTGCACCTCTCACATGACATGCAGTTCCCATGCATACATGGATACTGTGCCGGCCTTTAGGCACAAGGCTGAATGCCTTATAAAATGTTGCGGCGTGGCGTACCTGCTGAAGCGGCACATTTAGCCCCTTACTGACCCTCTCAATCACTTCATTAGGCAGCCAGTTTAACTCGTTCTGAATCTCAAGCAGGACCTGAATAAGGGCGCCCGGTTCATGATTGTATGCCTTTAGAATCTGATCAATTTTATCGTTATCCATTTCTTTTTCCATAAAGATATAACTTCCATCTATCTGACTTTTATTGTGCAAGGGCATATAGCTTCTCATTTGAGTCATATTTAAGAAGACCGTACCGTGTTGAACTGTTAATGAGCCTTAAGACTTGCGAAGCGTTCAGACCTGTAACTCTTGCGATTCCGTCTGAAGAGAGCGGGGCATTCTTAAGCAGAAAGACAATTTCAGACAGGTACAGCTTCTCTTCAATAAGCTCTCTGTATAATTTTTCAAAATATTCACTTGCGAAGAACTCCCTGTATGCATCTTCAGACCTGAATGGTGCCCTTATCCTTTCCCTTTCAACAAGTTTGATATAGGGGATAATAGATGCCGCAGCATTGATCCTTGACTTTAGAATATTCATATCCATACCGCTTTCCTGGCCAAGGGGCCCCATTGTGAGGAGCTTACTACTGAACTCATTAATGATTTCGGCAAATCTTGTACCCTCCCCGGCGGATACCCATTCAAGCCTTAATCTGTCAGGATTAATTCCTGTGTGTTTAAGCATTTTTTTCATAATCTGCACCATACTGAATGCGTCATAGTTGCCCTCAGTGTTATAGTGGCAGTCATTGAAGTGGCACCCGCCTATGAATAGACCGTCCATTCCCTGTGAAAATGCCCTGAGTATAAAGAGAGGGTCAACCCTTCCGGAGCACATTACTCTTATTACCTTAAGATATGGCGGGTACTGCAAACGGGATACACCGCAAAGGTCAGCGCCCCCGTAGCAGCACCAGTTACACAGAAAGCCGAGTATTTTAGGCCTGAAATTAATAGATTCCTTCAATTAAATTATTCTCCTGCTGCAATTTCAAATCTCAAATTTCAAATCTCAAATTTTAAATCTCAAATTTCAAATCTCAAATTTTAAGTCGCTGCCGCATCTATCTGCCTGAATATCTCTTCATCAGTAAAATGTTTCAGTGAAATTGCCCCTGCAGGGCATTTTGCATTACAGAGGCCGTCACCCTTGCAGAGCAACGCATTCACCCTTGCCTTTTGGCCTTTTGATGTATCAACAAAATCTATTGCCCCATATGTGCAGACACCAACGCATGCCCCGCATGAAACGCACATATCTTCATTGACCTCGCATACTGCGCCTGATGCTGTAACAGAATCCCTGCTCAGAATTGTGGCGGCCCTGCCGGCTGCCCCTAGCGCCTGGCTTATTGTCTCGCTTATATGCTTTGGATAATGGGCGTTCCCGCACAGGAAAACACCCTCAGCAGCAAAATCAACAGGCCTGAGTTTTACATGGGCCTCCTGGAAAAATCCGTCAGGATTAAGGGGAAGCTTGAACATACCTGATATCTCTTCTGTGGCAGGGCATGGTATTACTGCGGATGCAAGCACAACCATATCCGCATCTATAGCAAGTTCTTTCTCAAGCACAGGGTCAAACACAGTCACCCTTAAATGATTTCCATCGTAAAGATGCTCCACCTTAGGCTTATCCTCTGGCACATACCTGATAAACCTTACATCCTTTGTTGCAGCCTCCCTGTAATAATCCTCCATAAAGCCATATGTCCTAATGTCCCTGAAGAGGATGGTGATATCTATATCAGGGTTTATCTCCTTCATTTTAAGTGCGTTTTTGATAGAGTGGCTGCAACAGACCCGGCTGCAGTAGTTTCTCTCTTTATCCCTGCACCCCACGCACTGGATCATAACCATTCCCTTTGCATTAATTATATCCTCATCACCCCTGTCAATCTTTTCATCAAGTTCAAGATTTGTCACCACACATGAGTTTTCACCATAGAGGTATTCAGTCGGCCTGTATTCCTCTGCGCCAGTTGCTATTATGGTTATGCCGTGGTGGATATCCTTTGAGATGCCGCCATATTTCACACTGGTGGTAAAATTACCGACGTAACCTGTGGTGCGGGTAATAACGGCATCATGATAGACATGTATTAATGGATTTTTATATATCTTCCTGATCAGCTCATGAAGATAACCCCTGATATCGGCCCCTTCAAGGGTGAAATGAATCCTTTTGGCCATGCCGCCAAGTTCTGAGGAGCTTTCTATGAGATGCACCTCAAACCCCTGCTCCGCCAGTGACAGGCAGGCTGTCATGCCCGCAACTCCACCGCCAACAACAAGGCCATTTTTATTCACAGGGAGATCATGTTCATCAAGCGGCTCAAGCAGGGCAGCCCTTGCCACAGACATCTTTACGATCTCCTTTGCCTTTCTGGTTGCCTCCTTTGGCTCCTTTGAATGAACCCATGAGCAGTGTTCCCTGATATTTGCCATCTCAAACAGATATGGGTTAATGCCGCCCTCACGGCATGTGTCGCGGAACAGCGGCTCATGTGTGCGCGGGGTGCAGGCAGCAACAACTACCCTGTTGAGCCCTTTTTCTCTGATAGCCGCGGCAATCTGCCTTGCATTATCTGATGAGCAGGCAAACATGCTCTCCTGGACATGAACAACATCCGGGAGTGTTGATGCATATTCCACCACCTGGGGGACATTTACCACCCTGCCTATATTTGCGCCGCAGTGACAAACAAACACCCCTATCCTTGGCCTTTCTCCCTTAACGCACCTTTCTGAAGGGTAAACCCTTTTTTTATCAAGCCTCCCGCGGCGGCCACTGATCAGGGCGCCTGCCATAGCCCCTGCCCCGCTTGCAGTAACCACTGACTCAGGTATGTCAGCAGGGCCCCTGAATGACCCGCTAATAAATATGCCCCTTCGGGATGTCTCCACAGGGTTAAACGGGCCTGTGCGGCAGAAGCTGTGGGGTTCAAGATCAATCCCGAATATATGCGATAGCTGTTCAGCATTATACGGTGGATTCATGGCAACAGACAATACAACCAGATCAAACTCCTCCTCCTTTACCCCTTCACCAGATGCCGCATATCTGATAGTGATATTATTGGTTTCAGGCTGTTCCTTGCCAATTGAAACAAAGCTTCTGATGAACCTGACATTCGGAAGATTCCCGGCGCGCTGGCTGAACCTTTCAAAATCCTTTCCAAATGACCTGATATCATTATGGAACACAGTGCATTCACATCCCTCATCATGATCCTTTGAGAGGATCACCTGTTTCTGGGTATATGTGCAGCAGACACCCGAACAGTAGCTGTTATGGCCGGCTGTAATGCGCCTTGAACCGACACACTGTATCCAGGCTATTCTTCGGGGATGTTTGTGGTCAGATGGCCTCAATATCTCACCATCAAACGGGCCTGTGGAGCAGAGGAGCCTTTCAAAATCAAGGCTTGTGACTACATTTTTATATATCCCGTATCCGTAATCCTTTTTTATGCCCGGATCATATGCCTCATAACCTGGGGAGAGGATGATTGCGCTCACCTCTATCTCAAGTCTTTCAGGCTCCTGATGCAGGTCAATCGCATGGTTTTTACAGACCCCCACGCAGATGTTGCATTTATCGTCCCTGAAATAGAGGCAGGTGTCTCTGTCTACATAGGTTATTAAAGGGACTGCCTGTGCAAAATAGATGTGTATGGCCTTGCTCATGGACATTCCCTGGTTGAACGGGTCAGGGGCCTTTGCCGGGCAGTACTGTACACATGTGTTGCAGCCTGTGCATTTATCCTCTATTACATATCTGGGCCTTTTTCTGAGGCTCACCCGGAATGACCCTGCCTCCCCTTCAACCCTCTCAACATCTGTGCATGAAAGGATCTCGATATTGGGGTGCCTGCTGCATTCTATAAATTTTGGCGATTCTATGCACATGGAGCAGTCATTGGTAGGGAAGGTCTTGTCTAGCTGGCTCATCTTTCCGCCGATCGCCGGAAGCTTCTCCACAAGAAACACCTTGAAGCCGCTCTGTGCAAGGTCAAGGGCTGCCTGTATGCCGCTTATGCCAGCCCCAACGATCATTACATCGCCATAATTGTTTCTATGAAAATTTTGTTCAGACATTTTTATATTTTTTCGATATCGCCATTTTGTGCTAATAAATGCCAAACCCATGTTTACAGTATTTTATCAATGTTTGTAGGGGCACAGGGCGCTGTGCCCGCGGTCACGCTGCTGCGTGCCCCTACAGTAATATGCCATTTTCTATATTACTTCATTTATGATTTCCGTTATATCCATAATCCTTATTTTATCCTCAGCGTTCAGGGTCAGCCTGCTGTCTTCAAAATTGGCTATGCAGTAGGGGCATGCTGTGACAAGGATCTCTGCGCCGGTATCAATGGCCTCCCTAACCCTGATATCAGAAAACCTCTCCCCCTTTTTTGTCTCCATCCATATCCTTCCCCCGCCGCCGCCGCAGCATAGGCTTTTTTCACGGGATTCAGGCAGCTCT
Organism: uncultured Desulfatiglans sp.; assembly: GCA_964460435.1. Taxonomy (GTDB): domain Bacteria; phylum Desulfobacterota; class DSM-4660; order Desulfatiglandales; family HGW-15; genus JAAZBV01. The sequence continues at coordinate 16,916 of CAYWRH010000045.1, read as the reverse complement.
AAAAAATCAGCGCCATTGATCATTTTTAAAATATCTCTTGGTTCATCATAGATATTATTATGTCTTCCCAGATAACAGGGGTCATGATAGGTTATTTTTTTGTTATACTCCTTATTAAGCGCGAGTCTGCTATCCTTGATCAATTTATATAGTAACTGGGTTGTGTGGACTATTTCAAAATTGACCTTAAACTCAGGGTACTCGTTTTTAAAGGTGTGATAACAATGGGGTGATGACACTATTATCCTTTTCACACCGTTTTCTATAAAGCTCTTGATATTTTCTTTTGCGAGTTTTCTGAAAAGTGCTTCATCCCCGCTCTTGCGGATGCTCTCACCGCAGCAGTTCTCTTTTTCACCAAGTATACCGAAATCAACCCCGGCCCTCTCCAGAATATTTGCTGTTGCCCTTGCGACCTTTTTAAGCCTCGGGTCATAGCTAAGGTAGCAACCTGGAAAATAGAGATATTCTGTCTCCTCTGTAAATGGCTTTACTGAAATGCCTTCGGCCCAGAGGGAGCGGTCTATCCTCTTTTCATTAAGGGGATTTCCCTCTGCTGAGAGGCTCGCGCTTATACCCCTTATTGGCCTTGCTGTATCAGTGAATACACCGTATTCACTCGCTATCCTTCTTAATGCCACGCCTGTTTCAATCTGCCTTACATCTCTCGGGCATGAGGCAGGGCATATCCCGCATGTGGTGCAGAGCCATATCTCCTCCATCTCAATTTCAGACATGCCGAATGCAGCCTGTCTGACAAGCTTGCGCATGCTGAATCTTCTCACCCTGTTCCACGGGCAGAGGGTGTCACACATGCCGCACTGATAACATTGCTTTGCTGCATCCCCGCCCCTTTGCTTTATTATATCAGCAATCTCTCTGTAGTCAGATATGTTTTCCACTTTAAAATACCTTAAACAGGGGGCATCTCTTTTTCACCGGCACACCTGGTGAATGTCTCAATGACCCTTGATTTACCATGTTTCTTTACCAGCGCCTTATAGGCGGTTTCTATCTCATCCCAGTTATCCTCTTCCTCTCTGATATCTTCCTCTCTGGTATGGTATGTGAGCGCCTCAAATTTGCACGCCTGGACACACATGGGCGCATCAAGTGGCGGTATATCCTCGCACATATCACATTTGAGCGGCAGGCCGGAGTCAGGCTCTTTAAAGTATCCCCGTGAAGGGCATGAGGCAGGGCAAAAGATACATTCAGAATACTCCTTGCCATCTATTACATACAGGTTCCTGCCGTTGCACTCTGCCTGTATATAGCCCCCTGCCCGCACAGGAACATAGAGATCATTAATCTCATCCATGAAGACCCTTATCCTTGCCCTAGAGGGATTGATAGAGCTGTACCTGGGTGTGGCATGAAAGGCGGAGCAGGCCACTTCGCATGACCTGCACCCGGTGCATTTTTTGATATCCACCTTTATCTCCTTTATTACCCTTTTTTTAGGTGCGCCGTTCATGGTTAAGTCTCCCTGTTTTTGACAGTGATTACAGGCAATGGCACATCCTCTTCGCCTGTAAGGATGCCGTTTTCAATGAAATCCCTGCTGACGAACTCAAGGTTAAGAAAATCAAGGGTTCGCTTTGCAGGTATCCCATCCTTTGTCCACCCTTTGAATTCATAGTAGTCATCGAGGAGTTTCTGCTCAAAGGACTCATCCCTTATGGCCCAGTGGTCTTCAGGCGGGCGCTCATCCTTTCGTCTCATGCCGCGCTTGATATTTACTGCCCGAACAAGGTTTCTGTTTCGCTGAAAACATCTCCAGAGCTTTTCCCTGTCAAAATGGATGCCTGTTGCAAGGGTAAGGATTTCAGGGATGTTATTCATATGATAGCCAATGCCTCCTTCCGCTGCGAACTGCCCCCTGAATGATGAGACAAAGCCGCACAGCCCTATTGCATCATCAATGTAATGCATGGCCTCGTTCCAGTCTACTATTGCGCATGATGCCTCGTTATTTATCTCATTACGCTTTTCCCACTCCATAAAATATTTGATAAACCTCTCATCAGGCACAGCCTCCCATCTTTTAACAAATGCCTCACGCTCAGCAATTGTGGGCAGCGGATCCTGCGGAAAAGAGCCCTCTATCTGGGTAATTGCCATCTTCTCGGCAGTGGCTATCATCAGGAAATAGGGTGGGTTGAGCTTCCCCAGCTTGATAGGCAACTGCTCAAACCTTTTAATTGTATTGTGATCATACTTTTCGGCGCCCTTTCCTATTTGCCTTGCTGCGTGCCATACGCCATTGGCAAGTATGTCGCCTATGCCCTCCCTGCGGACAACCTTTTCCATGAGGTAATAAAACCTCTCCCCGCTGTCAGCAGGGAAACCTGGCAGATCCTTATCTGTAAGTATGCCAGCCTCATAGAGCTCCACTGCAAAGGCGAATACCTGGGGGGTGGAGTATGAATCAAGCCCGTATTCCTGGGCTATGCCCAGTATCTCATAGGTAAAATCAAGCTCCTTGAATGCAGCCATGTGGTATGTGTCTTTGCCGTAGCATTTATAGCCGAATCTCTTTCTACCGGGCCAGTTAATAACATTCCTGCATTTTTTAGGACAGTTGTAGCAGCTTGTCTGCCTGTCCATATGGTCATACTTAAGTCTCTTCCACCTCTCTTCAAGCTCCTTGCTCCAGAAGCCTCTTCTTCTTGTCCTGGCATTTCCCCACGCAAAATTGTCATGATGAAAGCTGTCATCCTCATCAACCGCCATCCAGTCTCCGCACCCGTTGCTGTCAGCTATCTTTTTATGCAGTTTCATACATAGTTCAAAAAGCTCTTTTGGATGGGCAACATTGATGTCCTTTGTGCCCCTTACTGCAATGGCCTTGATCCTTTTATCGCCCATGACCGGCCCCGGGCCCCTCGCTGCGCTTGAATGACCATGGTCCATTGATGCGGTATATACCCTGTTTTCACCTGCAAGCCCTATTGCCACCACCTGCACCCTGTCATCCTTAAGCTCCTTTTTAAGGGCATCGCCTGTTTCAGTGCAACCCATACCCTTAAGGTGTGATGCATCACGAATCTCGACCTTATCATTATTGATATAGATATATGACAGTTCCGGCGCCTTTCCCTTAAGGATGATCTTGTCATAGCCTGCATGTTTCATCTCAGGGCCGAAAAAGCCGCCCATAAGTGAATGGGCCATGAGGTTTGTCTGCGGCGAAATGGTATTAACTGCCACCCTGTTTGCAGCAGGCACAGGTGTGCCGTGAAGAAGCCCTGTGCTAAAGATGAGGAGGTTATCTGGAGAAAAGGCGTCACAATCAGCAGGCACCCTTTCAAATATGATCTTTGCGGCTGTCCCCTGCCCGCCGAGAAAGAGCTCTGTATCCCCTGGGTCTGTCTCCACCCTTTCGATATTTCCCCTTGCAAGATCTATTTCAAGATTAACACCTGTCTCTGCGTATCTCATTTATGCCCCCAGCTATTTGATCATGGAAAACCGGCTGTTTATCTCATCTGCAATCCTGAGGAGGAATGATGTGATCCCCTTCAGTGCATTGTGTTTAAATTCCTGTTTGAGCCCGACCGCCCATATGGCTGCCTGAAGCGTGTCCCTGTTGGTCTTAATGGGCACTGCCACTGCAATAAGCCCCTCTATATACTCCTCCATGTCATAGGCAACACCGGTCGTTCGTACCTGAATGATCTCCTTTTTAATCTCATTTCTCTCTGTATTTGTCTTTGAGGTATATTTTTTAAACTGATAATTTTGGAGTATTTGATCCACCTCATGGTCAGATAGCTGTGAAAGGAGGGCCTTGCCTGCCACACCTGCAAAGAGGGGGATCTTCATGCCTATTTCTGAGGATATCTTTACCTTCTGGGCCATGTCGGCCTTGTCTATTATTATGACCTCTGTCCCGGATAATATACCGAAAAAAGCTGAAACCCTGTATTCGTTGTTTATTTTTACCAGGTAGGGGCGGACGGTCTGGATAAGTTCTGAACCTTTTGCAGCCGCATTGCCAAGGATGAAGAGCCTTGACCCAAGATGGAAAAGACCGGTAGAATCCTTGTCCAGTACCCCAAGATCATCAAGTGTATGCAGGATGTTAAAAACCGTGCTCTTGTTTAAACCAAGCTCTTTCACGATTTCAGCAAAACCAGGGGGGCGCTTGGTGCGGGCAATCAAATCTAAGATTGAAAAGGCTTTATCAACTGCCGGGACACGTTTGTATTTTGCAGACATCTGTCTCCTGTTAATTGATATAATATCTATATGGAGAACAACTGGTCTCTATATAAATCATTTTGTCTCTCTAAAGTCAAGTTAAAACTCTTGAATAGATATACTGATCTTGATTATTTCATTATTAACAAGTATTCTTATCTCTGATCTGGCAGCTTTCAAAAGAAAACTCATCATATGGGGCTTCTTTAAAAATATGGCAAAACTGATTGAAAGAAGAAAATTCAGGCGGTTTGAGATCCCTGGCTGCAAGGTAAAGATAATGTTAGGCATGGGCTCCTCCTTTATAAAGCCTTTTTTAAAACAATACCCGCTTCTTAATATGGGCATGGGTGGTATCAATTTTCTTTCAGCAAGGGAATATGTGAAGGGTGAAGAGCTTGTTATCGAACTCAATGCGCCGGAAGAGGGGCTGATAGAGCTGCTGATAAGGGTCATATGGACAAATCCTGTCCCTCTGAGTAAAGATTTTGTAACAGGCTGCGAGTTTTTTCCGTTCGGTGAAGAGAGGCGCCAGAACTCGCCTGAAGCAATGAATACCTTGAGAAGGCTCTACGCAAGGCATACCAGGAATTAATAGATTCCTAAAAGATGAAAACAACAGAAAGCCCGATTGCCCAGCAGTAAGGCGCAAACCAGGCGAGGTTTCCTCTTTTAACCATTTTCATCAGCACCTTCAGTGCGATAAAACCTGCAATTGCCGCAGTAACAAAACCCGTTAACATGGGGGTGGCTGCAAGTGTCTCTGTTTCATGGGATGAAAGCTGAAGAGCAAGCGCCCCTACTATTGCAGGGATGGATAAAAGAAAAGAGAACCTTGCTGCAAGCTCTCTCTCCAATCCGCACAAAAGGCCGCATACGATTGTTGTGCCTGACCTTGATATGCCCGGTATTATTGCAATCCCCTGGGCAATGCCTATCAGGATGGCTGATAAAAACCCGATCCGCTCTTTTTTCATATATGATGGTGGTATAAGCCTTGATATGAAAACGATAAGGCCTGTTAGAATTATCATTATCCCCACTACTTGCACCTTTCCGAACAGGGATTCAAGCACCTCCTTAAACAGAACGCCTATGATGCCGGTAGGGATGGTGCCTATTATCACCCAAAGGGCAAAGAGGGCATGGGGCCTCATTTTTATGGAAGAGAGCGGACTCTTCCCTGATATGATATCAGTAAGCCATCCCTTGATATCAAGGACAATCTGCATCAGGTCTGCCCTGAAAAAAATAAATACCGCAAGCAGCGTGCCAAGATGCAGAGCAACATCAAATAATATCTCAGGCTCCCTCAACCCCAGGAGATTCTGGAAAAATACAAGATGGCCTGAACTGCTTACAGGCAGGAATTCAGTAAGGCCCTGGATTACACCAAGAAATATACTTGAAAGGAGGTTCATATTATCTGTCTCTTAAAATTATTTTAAATAAAAATCTTTCCCGGATTCAGCACATTATTAGGGTCAAAGGCCCTTTTAATCTGTTTCATAAGGTTGATTGCCGGCATTGAAAACTCCATATCCATATACTGTGCCTTTGTAATGCCTATGCCATGTTCACCTGTGATGGTGCCGCCAAGGTCAACCACCCTCTGCAACAGCTCTCTCACAACCATCTCACCCTTTTTCCTTTCAGAGGGGGTATTATCCAGAAGGATATTCACATGCAGGTTTCCATCACCGGCATGGCCGTATGCAGGTATAGGAAGGCCGTATTTTTTGCTTAGCTCCCCCAGGAATGTTACGAGGTCAGGTATACGCGTTCTTGGCACAACAACATCCTCGCTTATCTTGTCAGGCTTAAGACCAAGCATGGAGTCAGATACCTTTCGTCTGGCCTCCCAGAGCTTTTCCACCTCTTCTTTGTTTGCAGCAAGGATGAATCCGGTTGCGCCTGAACCCATGCATATCTCCCTTACCCGCTCAGCATCATCCGTTACAACCCTTTCACTGCCGTCTACCTCAATTAGCAGTATGGCCTCAGTGCCCTCAGGTATGGGGAATTTTATATGAGGGCGCACGCATTCTATTGTCATTCTGTCAAGGAATTCCAGTGTGGCAGGTATTACCCTGCCGCGGATGATGTTTGAAACGGTGCGTGCCGCTCTCTCAATACCGCTGAAAAAAACGATCATGCTCCTTTTTGTCTCAGGTCTGGGCAGCAGCTTTACTATTATGGATGTGATAACCGCAAGTGTGCCCTCTGAGCCAACTATGAGGCTTGTGAGGTCATAACCTGCTACCCCCTTCATGGTCTCAACGCCTGTCTTGATAATCTCGCCTGTTGGCAGAACCACGGTAAGCCCAAGGACATAATCGCCGGTAACACCGTATTTGAGGCCCCTTAGGCCCCCAGCGCACTCAGCCACATTGCCGCCTATTGTGGATACATCAGCGCTTGCAGGGTCCGGCGGATAAAAGAGGCCAAGTTTATCAACCTCCTGCTGAAAGAGCTCAGTTATTACAAAAGGCTCCACATGCGCAATCAGGTTATCAGTATCTATATTAAGGATACGGTTGAACCGCTCCATGGCAAGAACAAGCCCGCCCCTTACAGGCAGAGCCCCCCCTGATTTGCCGCTTCCACCGCCCCGTGGAATTATCGGGAAATAACTCCTGTTTGCGAGCCTGAATATCTCTGATATCTCGCTGGCAGTGGCTGGAAATGCAACAGCATCGGGCATGAACCGCATCTTTGTGCTGTCAGTGGAGTATTTCTCAAGATCAGCAGGGTTGGTTATAAGGGAACCCGGTTCAAGGATATTCGCAAGTTCGGCCAGGGCATTTTCCGGGATCATTTTTAAACCAGTGTACGGCTGTTAAAGGAGTGTTTGAGTGTCATGTAATCCATGTATTTAAGGTCACCGCCAACAGGCACGCCAAGGGCGATCCGTGTGACCTTTATATTTTTTCTTAACAGGATGTCAGCCAGGTATGAAGATGTTGCCTCACCCTGAGTGGTGGGGTTAATGGCGAGTATCACCTCCTCCACCTCTGAGTTGTTGCAGCGGTTTATGAGCTCTCCTATCTTCAGGTTCTCCGGCCCTATGCCGTCAAGTGGTGAAAGCACACCATGCAAAACATGATACCTGCCTTTAAAAACGCCTGTCTCTTCAATGGCAAGCTGGTCTCCCGGCCCCTCCACAACACATATGACCCTTTCAGACCGGTTTGCATCCCTGCACACTACACACGGGTCTGTGTCTGTAAAATTGAAACAGTGAGAGCAGAACCTTATCTCATCCTTAACATCAACAAGGCTTTTTGCAAGGCTGTCCGCAAGCTCCCTGCCGGAATTGAGTATAAAGAGTGCCATCCGGGTGGCTGATTTGCTTCCAACCCCAGGGAGCCTTGAAAGCTCCCGTATTAGCCTTTCAAGTGGCGCAGGAAAGATATCCATATCTATTACATCAGACCCGGTATATTCGGGAGGTTGAGCCCCCCTGTTAATTTACTCATCTCGTCATTAACCATCTTCTTTGCCCGTGAAAGGCCGTCATTTACCGCTGCAAGCACAAGATCCTGCAGCATCTCCACATCCTCAGGATTAACCACCTCACGATCTATCTTTATAGAGAGCAGCTCCTGCTGCCCGTTTACAACAACAGAGACCATGCCGCCGCCTGATGATGCCTCTATTGTCCTCTGGCCGAGTTCCGACTGAAGTTTTGCCATCCTGTTCTGAAACTGCTGGGCCTGTTTCATCAGGTTCCCCATGTTCGGTATTCCCTTCATTTTTTCCTCCTTTTTAATAAATAGGTCATATAAGATTTATATGTCGTATATGACCTATATGAATTCTAATTTTCCTTTAATTCGCCCTTAAATACGCTGATCACTTCCTTTACCGATTTTGGTATATCTGCCTCTTCCACTACAGGAGAGGGTGCGGGCGCAGAGGGCTCCTCTGCCGGCAGATTTAATGCTACCTGAATATCCTTTTCAAAATACTCTTTCAGCAGGCTGTTTAGCTTTTCTATATTTTCAGTGTCATTCAGGTATTTTGTCGCAAAGGGTGAATTACCCTGTTCAATCTCAATGGTTTTGTCTTTGATTTCAATCAACCTGCATTCCTTGACTACTGCATACATCCCCTTGTTACGCGCAGATACATAGCTCAGGAAACCTTCCCATCCTTTTACCTTTGGAGCAGTGTTATTAGCCGGTTTGACAGGAGAAGGAGCGCTTTTTTCCCATCGGGCTACTGGCTCAGAGATCACAGTTTCAGCTTTTTTTTTATCCGCCTGAAAGGTGGCAGGCTCTTTAATGATCCCCTTTTCCATTGCCTCCAGTCTCTTAATCAGATCGCCCACAGAAAGGAGTTCGCCAAGCCTTGAGAGCTTTATCATGATGGTCTCAAGCACAAGCCTGGCATGTGATGTAAACCTGAATGCCTCCTCCTTTGTTATTAAAATATTCAGGCTCTGCTGGAGTTTTTCAATCCCTGCCTTTTTTGCCTGGGACTGAAGCTCTTTCAGGGTATCTTCTGTGACATCCAGCAGGTTTTTATCCGCTGCAACAAGGGAGATAAGTAGGTTCCTGTAATGATCCATCAGCGCCTTGTAGAATTCCTTTATATCGTAACCGTAATGGTAGATGCTGTTAACTATCTCTATGCATTCACCTGACCTGCCATCTATTATCGCATCAGCCGCCTTAAATACAAGCTCGCTGTCAATGATGCCGAGGATATCGGCAATGTTTTCATTTGTTATTTTGGTGCCGGAAAAGGAGATGACCTGATCAAGAAGACTCACCGCATCCCTCATGCCGCCATCTGCCTCCCTTGCAATAAGGGCAAGCCCCTGCCTGCTTATCTCTATCTTCTCTTCGGTTGTGATCCTTTCAAGCTGCTCCACCAGCTTTGCCTGGGGTATCCTCTTAAAATCATATCTCTGGCACCTTGAAAGTATGGTTATTGGCACCTTGTGGGGCTCTGTTGTGGCAAATATAAATTTCACATGTGGAGGCGGCTCTTCAAGGGTTTTTAACAGGGCATTAAATGCCTGGAGGGTGAGCATGTGGACTTCATCTATAATATAGACCCTGTATCTGCCGGATGAGGGCATGTGCTTGATGTTTTCCCTCAGCTCTCTTATCTCATCTATGCCGCGGTTAGAGGCGCCATCGATCTCCTGAACATCCATTGAAGAGCCGGCTGAGATATCCATGCATGATTCGCATTTATTACAGGGGTTTCCCTCTACCCGCTGTTTGCAGTTGATCGCCTTTGCAAGGATGCGTGCAACAGAGGTCTTGCCGACACCTCTTGCCCCGCAGAAGAGATATGCATGGTGAAGCCTCTCTGCGGCAATGGCATTAAGGAGTGTCCTGGTGACATGCTCCTGACCCAGCACATCCTGAAAGAGCTGGGGCCGCCATTTTCGTGCAAATACCTCATATGCCATATCTTGTTACTCTGTATATAAAATAAAAATTAAAAACCCGCCTTCGTTAAAACTATGGCGGGCAGCCTTCGCTATTTATGGTGTTTCCCTTTATATTGCTTGGCCTGCCAGCCGTAGCCTTGGCGCCCGTCCTCCGCAGTAGCCTGCTACGGTGGATGTAAAGGCTGGCGGAGAGAGAGGGATTCGAACCCTCGGTACCGCTTTTGGCAGCACACACGATTTCCAGTCGTGCTCCTTCGGCCAGCTCGGACATCTCTCCGTATAAAAAATTGCCTATTAAATTTAAGCTAACTTGATAAAATCATTCATATAAAATGTCATGGCAATAAGTATGTACACGCCTTGTGCCATGAGGCCCGATATATAACAGAAATAGTTTCATATGGAAAGAGTAAAAAAAGCTTTAAATAAAAAACCGGCTCCGGATTCCGGTAAGGGCAAATGAGGGATTTTTTACCCTGGATGAGCAGGATTGACTTGAAATATAGAATGAAAAAAAATAAAGTTAAGATCAACTCACTCTTCACAGGGGGATAACGGTTATGCGTCAACACTGGGGTTCACGTATCGGGATTATTCTTGCTGTTGCGGGCAGCGCAGTTGGTCTGGGGAATTTCTTAAGGTTTCCTGTGCAGGCAGCCAAATATGGCGGCGGTGCATTCATGATCCCCTACTTTATTTCGCTGTTGCTCCTGGGCATACCTCTTATGTGGGTGGAGTGGACACTTGGAAGGTATGGAGGCGGTTTCGGACACTCAACTGCCCCTGGCATCTTCCATAATATCGGTAATAAAAACCGGTTTATCCGCTACTTTGGTGTTATAGGCATATTCGGTCCGCTGGTTATTTTCATATATTACACCTATATTGAGTCATGGCTTCTGGCCTACAGCTTTTTTGCCCTTTCAGGCAAATATATGGCAGCAACCAGTGAAGGGGCCATGAAATCCTTTTTATCCGGTTTTCAGGGGCTTGAGCAGAACCAGTTTTTCAGCAACATAGGGACAGCATATTTCTTTTTTATAATAACATTCTGTCTGAATGTGTTTGTAATTTATTATGGGATTAAAGGAGGCATAGAGCGCTTGTGCAAGATAGCAATGCCTCTTCTCCTTGTGTTTGCCATTATTATACTCATCAGGGTTATAAGCCTTGGCACTCCAAACCCTGAAATGGCTGAATGGAGCATCAAAAACGGGTTCGGGTTTTTATGGAACCCTGATTTCAGCGCCCTTCTGAGCGCAAAGACCTGGCTTGCAGCCGCAGGCCAGATATTCTTCACCCTGAGTGTTGGTATCGGGGCCATACTTACCTATGCAAGTTACCTTAAAAAAAATGATGATGTGGTGCTTTCAGGCCTTACCGCTGTTGGCGCAAACGAATTTGCAGAGGTCATACTTGGCGGAAGTATTATTATCCCGATGGCATTTGCGGTTTTTGGCCCCAAAGAGATCATAAGTATTGCAAATAGCGGCTCATTTAACCTGGGATTTGTTACCATGCCCCTTATATTCGAGAAGATACCTGCTGGAGCGGTGTTTGGCTTTTTATGGTTTGCGCTGCTGTTTCTGGCAGGTGTTACCTCATCAGTCTCCCTTGCACAGCCGGCAGTTGCCTTTATGGAGGATGAGTTTGATATAAGCCGTCCAAGGGCATCTTTATACTTTGGGGTAGCAGCCTTTATCCTGTGTCAGCCAGCCATATTTGGTCTAAGGTATGGCGTTGTTGATGAACTGGATTTCTGGGGGGGCACCTTCAGCCTGGTGCTCTTCGGAACAATAGAGGTAATACTCTTTGCCTGGGTCTTTGGCATGAACAGGGCATGGGAAGAGATACATTGCGGGGCAGAGCTTCGTGTGCCCGGAATCTACAAGTTTATTATCAAATATGTGACACCTGTTTTCCTCCTCGTTATCCTGGTCTCCTGGTTTGTGCAGGATGGCCTCCCTACTATCCTTATGAAGGGTGTGCCAGTTGAAAACAGGGTAATCATCGTGGCGCTGAGGGTGGTGCTTGCGCTGATTTTTGTTGGCATTTCACTGGGTGTATGGTCTGCCTGGCGGAAAAGGGGTGTGAAGGCTGGAAAGGAGATAGAGTCATGAATATTGGCGGCTGGATATTTATATGCCTGTCATGGGGCGCAATTATAGCGCTGCTTATCTTCTGTATAAACAGGATTGTTACAAAAGATAAAAAACAGAATGATACATGTATTAAGTAGTGTCCATCCAGAAAGAGATAAATTCTGTATGGGGCTTTCAGCAGACAGCGATCAGCTGTCAGCTAATTCTTTGGTTTGAAAGTCTTTTGATGATCCGCCGTCGCACAAGGTTATGGCGCATAGACTTCAAGCTAAGGAGGTTAACGTACCGCTACTAATTATATAGTGAGAAATACGGTAAATTTTCTTTCGTAGGGTGGGGTTTTACACCCCACCGAAAAAGAGGTGGCATATAAAATGCCACCCTACATTTAAAAAGGAGCACCAAATAATTTGCTCAAATTAGCTTTTTTGCCTTGGCTTGACGCTGATGAGGCTATGGCGGGATATGAAGCTGATGGCTGACCGCTTGCCCGCAGTAGCTCTGCTACGTAGGATGGACACTAAGTAAACATTTATCTTCAAAAGGAGTAGATACTGTGAGGCGATCTGTGCTGCTAGTAAAAAAGGTGCTTATTTCAGCGGTGATTGTTATAGGTATCATTATATATTTTACCTCTGCTCAGATTCTTTCGGATGTGCCTTCTAATATTCAAAATGAAATATCAGTTCCAGGCGGTTATGAGCGTATTGATTACCCTTCAGATTCATTCAGCAACTGGATACAGAACCTGACGCTTAAAAAAGACAATTCCATAATTGACTATCGCGGGCATAATATTGAATCAGGGTTTTATGATGTATTTGGCGTTATTCAGATGCCCCTTATGTTTAGATCAGACCTGGAGCAGTGCGCGGATTTTGCCATGCGCTTCTGGGCGGAATATCATAAAGAAAAGGGGAAGCTGGATCAATTGTTTCTATTCGAGTATTCAGGCAATAAAAAATATTTCAAAAATTCTGGCCAGTCCTATACTGCATTTCTCAAAACAGCCTTTGCAAATACCAATTCCCACTCACTTAAAAAAGGGTGTATACCGGTCTTGCCTGATGAGCTGATGCCCGGTGATCTCTTTGTCCAGAATGAAAGGGGAGGGGTAGGTCATGTCTCTGTTATCATGGATATCTGCCGGGCAATAGATGGGGAAAGGCTTTTTCTTATGGGTTACAGCTTTATGCCTGCACAGGAGTTTCATATAGAAAAGGCTGAAGATGATTACGGAGTAGAGGGGTGGTTTACCTTGGAGGGATACAAGCAATATCTAAGGGATCATCTTGATTATGGCGAGCCTGTGCTTAGGAGGTTTGGACAATGATCCTATCTCTTGCAGTAATTCTGTTTTTATCCGCTGCTCAGTCCTCCGTTGTAGCATGGGAAGAGTTTGAAAAGGCGGTCCGTGATCAGACGATTAAAAAAGAGGAGGCGCGAAGGGAATTCCCCAATATCTATAAAGGCCTGAAAGAGATTTGCAAAAAATACCCTTTTAATGCAGATTCAAAATGGCTTTTCCCTGTAAAGGGTTATGGCAAAAAGGATGTGGGCAAAGGCGGATTCAGGCCGGATATATATTATGGTTCATCACCGATTAAGGGCTATGACTTTTATGATGGAAACCAGCATGGCGGTCACCCTGCATATGACATATTCATTCGTGATAAAAATCAGGATGCTATTGATGACCGTACCGCCAAACCAGTATCAGTAATTGCACCGGTGGATATGCTGATACTCAGTGTTGAAACCACATGGGATCAGGGTTCTGAGATTAGGGGCGGCCGCTATATTTGGGCCCTTGACCCTGTGAATGATCAGATCATCTATTTTGCACACCTGAGTGATGTGATGGTAAAGCCGGGAAGCTTTATAAAGGCCGGATCAGAGATCGGCACAGTGGGGCGGAGCGGCAAAAACGCCTTTCTGCCAAGGTCTCCCACTCACTTACATCTTATGGTGCTGAAGGTCAAAGGGGATAAACTTGTACCATTTGATTATATGGACTCTTTGCCTTCAGAAAAATAAAGTGCCACTTAGCGGTCCTTTAATAGATGCAGGCATCAAGTATCGATAAGACATTGTCAAGTAGCTCATTAGAAGCCTTTCCAACAGTCTTGGCTTCACGTGCAATGTAATCAATGGACTTGACCTGCTCCACCATGACAAATCCAGTCACATGTGGTTCTCCTGTGACTGCTACATGAAAAGGATAGTTTCTATCTGTGGTAGTCAGGGGGCAGACAATGGCAAGACCTGTTCGCTGATTAAACAGAGTATTACTCACTACGAGCGCAGGGCGACGCCCCTTTTGTTCATGACCGGACTGGGGATCAAAACTGACGGTGATGAAGTCTCCCTTTTTCGGAACATATGTTCCCACCTACCAGACCTCCTTGCCAACAGGCTGGCCCCAATCAGTTTCCTCAACCTTGCATTCTTCTGGTATACGCGACACCAGTTCCTGCAAACTCAGTTTACCGCGGACCTGTCTTACCGGCGCTACAACTATAATGCCGTCCCTCGCTGTTACATCAACATCGTCGCCAACTGATATATGAGCGTCTTCAAGCACCTGTTTAGCCAGGCGCAGCCCCTGGCTGTTTCCCCATTTTTGGATTTTAGTTACCATATTAAACCTCTCTGATGGATATCCAAAGTATAGCCAACAGGATTTTACGTGTCAAGTCATTACAAGCGTTTCCACTCGCATGGTTGTTCTTTCTTTTGCCTTCTTTATTGATGGGCCTCTTTTTTGCCCAATGATTCTGAGATGATAGACGTAACAAGTGCATTCATGCTTACCCCCTCTTATTTGGCACGTGCAGCAAGTCTAGCATGCAAACTTTTTGGTATTCGCTGTACAAAACGCCCGCTGGCCTGACTGCTACCAGGTTCAGGGATTGCGTCATTGAATTCTTTTGCTGTCTTGAGCCATAAATTCATGGCATCAATTCCATTTTTTATTGCCTCTTCAATTGTTTCACCATCAGATATACAGCCTGGTAAATCGGGAAAGGTAATTAAGTAGCCTCTTCCTTCTTCCTCTGAAAGGTTTCTGATTTCAAATGGGTACTTGAGTTGTTCGTCCATGATATTATTCCCCCTTTCACATAAATCTGAGCAATATCAACGGGCTGTTACCCAACTCTTTAACACTATAATATTTCATCTCCCTTAAGAGGTTGAATATTCGGGATTATACTATCTAACAAGGAAAGCGCTTGCTTGCGGGAAGGCGCATTTTTTATATGTCTTTTAAGGACTGATATTGCCTCTTTTTGAGATACTTCTTTAGTCAGCGTATACAGGATAAATTGGTTCACCGACATATCATTATGTTCTGCCTCTTCTTTTATCCTGGTTTTTAGTTCTTCTGGCAGACGAAGTGTTACGGATGTTTTCATAGGTTTACCCTCCAATAAATCAAAAATTCTCCTGAAGTCATCACATCAATTCCCCAGGGAATGGTTTTTTCAGCAGGAAAATGCCTTTTATTGAATGTTATTATGTGACTGCAACCTCCGGAAATAGCACATTCAAGTATTTTATCGTCAGCAGGATCTGACAACACAGGTCTTATCTGAATAGGTTTCCAGATAATTTTTGCCTCGGAATATAGAGCATCCAGAATTCTCCTGCCATCATTATATGATATTTTTAAAAGGCCATCTCGTATTTTTTCATCCAAAATCCCATCATATTCAAGGGACAATAATGGCGAAATAGCAAAAGGCAGCTTTCCTGTCAGTGCTGCCCTTAACAATGCATAGGATGCTCCACGTTTTGAATATAAACCAGCGATAATCACATTGGTATCAAAAACGGCTATCATAATGTCATATATGCTATCACATATCTCTTGCAGGTCAACTTTTTTACTTAAAAAATACTGATGTATAAACAGGTCGGGTTAGTTAACCTGACTTTTTATAATTGAGGGCTGGAATGACGGCTTTTCTAATATATGGTTGGGGCATTTTCTATTAACAATTATTTTAATTTTAATAGGTTAGGTTGCTTCCCCTCATGGTGACATCAACGTCATCGCCAGCCGAGATATGAGCCTCTTCAATCTCCTGTTTGGTCAGGCGGAGACCCTAATGTTGTTGAAATATGGTTCGACTGAAGCCCCTCTCCTTGGCCTGCCAAGCCATAGCTTTAGCGACAGCTGGATGAAAGAGGCCGGGTGAGGGTGGAAAAGATAAGAAATGCAATTTGGAACTGCCTTGATATTACAGCATCTCAGGAGTTGTTTCTGTCAACTGTGTAGGCCAGACACCTATTATCTTTCCTATTGTGTTTTCCATATATTCTTTATGATGACAGCGAGAAGGCTTAGACCCACGACGAGGAGCCAGCCTCCAAAACTTATTCCAAGAAAAATGAACATAGAAAAAAGGCGTAAAAATTGAGCAGCTTTGCCATCATAGAACAACGAAATCAGTAGAATCATTGCTGCAAACATGCCTCCCCCCGCCAGAAGCTGAAGGAAAATAATGAGGTAACCACGGCGCCTAAGACTCTGCTTCTCCTTGTCATTGATTGTGGATTTCGGTGCTTTATTCTGTATCTCACTCAACAAGCTGGGAATCAACGGGACATTTATCCGCGTTTGTGCGGTGCGCAAGTTGAGCCACCCTAGCTCTGCTCCGATATGGGTTATTTGCTGAATCTCCAGTTTTTTCATCACGCGACCGAATCTTGTGAATTGCAGGATACTCGTTCCGTCAAAGACATAGGTACAGCCATTGAAAATCCATATAAAAAGACCCAATACAATCAAGGAGGGTGACAGGAATACTGCTGTCCACTGATCGGACGTTAGGGGGAGAGATGGCATGCCGTCGGTGAACAGCTCGACAAAAAAAAATGCCAGACCACCAACGATGCACAAAAGCGCATAGCAAGAACTCTCTACCCTTTTTGCCTTCGATTCGCAAAACTTCCCCTGAATAGCTGCAAGTGTTGCAAGTTCAGCGTCTGTTATCGTTTTCATTTGATTTGTTCTCTTCATTGTGCCCAACATATGAGTATCAGGCAAATTTTACTATATCCACTTTTAGGAAAAGGCCTGAAAATACTCGCTAATAATAAATAAACCAATAAGTTAATTTTTTTTAGACTTTATATTGAAATTGGCAAATAAGGCATATATTTCACTTTAATTATTCACAGGGCACAGCGTA
>CAYWRH010000044.1:0-26653 GCA_964460435.1 uncultured Desulfatiglans sp. | reverse complement strand
ATATCAAAACCGGAAAAATCAGCCCCGTCCTAAATTTGAATTATTGAACAGGCTCGATTTAGCAAAGGCACACAGGCACTAAAAAATACTGTACCCCGCTGATAAAGCCATTATGTAAAAGCGGGGTGCAAGCCATTTTTTATAATAGATCAATACGTTATAGGCTGGGCGCTGCTACCATATCCCTAAGAGCTTACATTGATTAGAGACTGGGCCGTATTTCAAAATATCAATATAATAGGTAAAAATATTAAGTATATTTTCATTGTCTGTTAATGGTATATCTGGTAAATAATGTAAAAAAAATACTGATCTATAAAATAAATTAGAAAAAAATGATAACAATAGATAAAAAATAACTTAAATGGATAATTAATAATAGCTAGCAGTCATTGCTATGAAAGGTAAATGAAATGAAGAGATATTTTTTAAAAATGGTGATTCTTATATCTATATTTATTATGTCAAACTTGGTCTCAGGAGAAGACAAGGTGATAACCATGTCCACGACCACAAGCACTGAAAACTCAGGGCTTCTTGATGTGCTGTTGCCGGCGTTTACTGCTGATACGAAAATAAAGGTAAAGGTTATTGCCAAGGGCACAGGGGCCGCCATAAAGGATGGGATGGACGGGAATGTGGATATCCTGTTTGTCCATGCAAAGGATCATGAGGAGAGGTTTGTTGCTGAGGGGTATGGGGCATACCGGCTTCAAGTAATGCATAATGATTTCGTCATAATAGGCCCTGCAAGTGATCCTGCAGGAATAAAAGGTACAAAAGAGGCCTCTACCGCCCTGAAAAGGATTGCAGAAAAAAATGCCCCATTTATATCAAGGGGTGATGACAGCGGCACACATGTAAAGGAGCAGGAGATATGGAAGATTTCAGGGATTGCCTTGAAAAGTGAAATAAGGGATGTCATATCAGAAGGAAAGAGGAAGAGCATTACCTTTCAATATCCTGACAGCCCTGGCAGGTGGTACTATTCCATTGGACAGGGCATGGGCAAGACACTCACCTATGCCGAAGAAAAACAGGCATACTCTATAACAGACAGGGGAACCTATTTAAAATACAAATATGGTAGACCCGAGGGGTTTGACCTTGAGATAATGGTTGAGGGTGACCCGTTATTGTTTAACCCTTATGGTATAATACCGGTGAATCCTGAAAAGTATCCTCATGTGAAATTTGATCAGGCGGATAAATTTGCAAAATGGCTTGTATCTGAAAGGGGCCAGAAGATTATTGCAGACTACAAAGTAGAGGGCAGGCAGGCATTTTTCCCGGATGCAACAGGCCTGAAATAGATAACCAGTTCTAATCATGCTATTAACCTTATAAATCCTCTCCACCTTCATATTGTTAAAAATGATAATATATATCAACATGGATATGTTAAAAATAATACATATTATTGTTGACGTATGTATTTTATATATTATAAATGCCATTTATAAAAGTAATTGGTTGAAGAGGCCAAGAATAAGTATTTTTGATGAGTAATATTTACATATTTTTTTATATCCCGGCCATTTGATATGTAATACTTTCGAATAGCCTGTAAACTTCATTTATGTAAGGAGGATTGTTTTAAAATGTTTTCTATGGTTTATCAAATTTCACAAAAATGGCATTCAATGTTTAATTTATACAGAATTAAACCATTATTTTTAGGCGGTTTGTTTTTATCAATGATTATAACACCTCAGGCATTGGCGGGTGAGAAACAAGACAAATTGAGCTTTGATGGAGATGTGAGGCTGCGCTATGAAATAATGGATGGTTTTAATGCCAAGGCATATGGTGATACGGTTACTTCCGGGGAAAGCCATGACGGGTTCGTGTTGAGCCGCATCAGGCTTGGGATGACATATAACTATAATCCTAATATACTTTTCAAGATTTCAATGCAGGATGCAAGGGCATTTGACTGGGGTTTCAATGACAGCGAATGGTACAGCAAAGAGTTCGGCATGGAAAATAATCCCCAGAAAGATTATCTGGAACTTAGCAATACATATCTTCAATTTTCGAATATTAATAATCTGCCTTTGGTTTTGACCATTGGCAGACAGAAGATAGCATATGGTGACAACAGGGTCTTTGGCCCCGGAGAGTGGGGAAATTCAGGTAAATGGGTCTGGGATGCAGCAAAGTTATCCTTTACCAGGGGCGACCATTTTGTGGATATCTTTTACGGCGGATCTATGCTTCATGATCCGGATAAATTCTCCCTGTCCCACAGGTGGGGTTATGAAGCCTTCGGCATCTTCGGACACTACGCATGGAAAAAAGGCGGCATAGAACCGATACTGGCATACAAACATAATGATAATGGTAACTCAAGCTACCAGAGCCTGAAACATTATTATGCCGGATTCCGTATTTTTGATGACGATGTGGCAGGCTTTTTCTACAATGGAACATTTATCAGGCAGCTTGGCGAACAGGTTACTGTGAGTGGCGTGAAGCGAGATGTTGATGCATATGGCTGGCATCTTGATGCAGGATATGGATTCAAGATGTTAGGCGAAA
Organism: uncultured Desulfatiglans sp.; assembly: GCA_964460435.1. GTDB lineage: Bacteria > Desulfobacterota > DSM-4660 > Desulfatiglandales > HGW-15 > JAAZBV01. Next base: position 24,112 of record CAYWRH010000044.1, on the reverse strand, counting down.
AGGCAAAAATAGGAACAGCCTTTTCATACGCTACCGGCGATGACAGATCAACCCAGGATATCGAGAGGTTTGACGGGGTATTCGGGGCAACGGATAACTTTTATGGCCGGATGAATCTTATGACCTGGTCAAACCTTATGGACTCTGAGATCTTCTTTACCTTTGCCCCCATTAAGAATCTCAAGATCAAGACCGAGTACCACCGGTTCTGGATGGAGGATAAGGGCGATAAGTGGGGCCAGTATATGAATGGGGCATCTGTAAATGAGGATCACCTTGGTGACGAGTTTGACATAGTAGCCACATATGATCACAGTAAAAATATCCAGTTTCAGGCAGGCTATGGCTATTTTAGCCCTGGTGATTTCATAAAGGAGAATATCCCATCAGGCAGGAGTTCTGACTGGTTCTTCTTACAGACGGATTTCAGTTTTTAACCAAACAATATTTTTGATTTATTTTACATTAATAACAGGAGGAATCAAAATGTTTAAGATGCGAATAAACCGCAGGGATTTTATAAAAACATCTATGATAGGAGCGGCTGGTATGGTTGCAGTTCCCTCTCTTACGCTTAATGTATGGGCAAAGGGAAAGGATAAACCCATAAGGATAGCGGTTGAATTCAACAGCCATGCTGTTCCTGCATATGTGGCCATTGATAAGAAGATGTATGAAGCAGAGGGGCTTGAATTCACCACATATAAAAGCTATGCAACCGGCGCATCCCTTGCAGCAGGGCTGACAAGATCAGATATTGACGCCGCATATATCTGCCTTATACCTGCAATAAATGTATTTGCAAACGCAGGCGTGCCCATAAAGGTTTTGTGCGGCACACATCTATACGGATACGGCCTTGCAGTAAACCCGGGAAAGGTGAGTTCCATTAAAGATCTGAATGACCCTGATATCAGGATTGGCGGCCTTGGAGAGGGCACCTCCATTGATACTATTATAAATAAAACCTTAGAAAAATTTGATCTTGATGCCAAAGGGGTGCTTTCAAGGGTCAGACGCATGTCCCCGCCAAAGGTTATCTTTGCAGTAAAGGCTAATCAGCTTGATGCGGTTTTTCTGCCTGAACACTGGCTGACCATGACAGAACAGTACAAATTCAGAGTAATGCTCACGGCGCGTGAGCTCTGGCCCAATATGACCGGGAGTGTCCTGGTTGCAAGGGACTCACTTATTAAAGAAGAGCCGGCAGTAGTAAAGGCCCTTGTAAAGGCTACTATTAATGCAACCGACTGGATGAAGAATAATTCTGCTGAAAGCGCAAAACTGGCTGCGCACTATCTCTCATTTGAAAGCAGTCAAACACCTCTTGCAGAGGCCATTGAAAATACAGGAGAACTCAGGGTTTCATCCGATTATGTTGCCCGCTCCATGAAAAATCTTGATTATGTTAACTCAATAGATATTAATGAGATACAAAAGACAATAGACTATGTTGCAGCTCTGGGTAATATACGCAGGCAATTTTCTGCAAATGACTTGGTGGATTTGCAATTTTTAAAGAGAGGATAATAGAGTGAATTATTTAACAACGGGGCTTAAGGGCATAATATGGAGAGTTGCCCCTGTAATGCTTTTTTTTGCATTGTGGGAATTTGCTGCCCGTTTTGGCCGGTTTTCAGCGGTTGAAATATTTCCCCCGTTCAGCACTGTATTACTTGAAATTATAAGGTTATTTAATGGCGGAATAATGACCAGAAATATAACCGATACCCTTGTAAGGGTGCTATTAGGCCTCTGTATCGGTGTTTCAGGAGGAGTTATTGTTGGCATTCTCATGGGCTGGAGGCGTGTGATAGGCCGTTCTCTCTCTCCTGTAATTGCTATTCTTTACCCCATACCTGCGCTTGGCTGGATACCCCTTATGATGCTTTGGATAGGAATAAACGAGATGCTTCCAATAGCTGTCATCACCATAAGCAGTTTTTTCCCTGTATGCTATAACACTGCAACAGGGATCCGGAACGTTGACCCTGCAATGATAAAGGCAGCTCATATACTTGGCGCATCCGAGATGCGCATTCTTTTCAGGGTTATCCTGCCCAATGCTGCGCCCCAGATATTTTCGGGCCTCAGGCTTTCATCAGGCATGGCATGGCGCACAGTGCTTGCTGCTGAAATGGTTACAATACCCACAGGAATAGGCGCCCTGATCATGAAGGCTGAAAGCCTGATACGGGTGGATATTATCCTTTCATGCCTTCTTGTTCTTTCCATCTTCTGCCTGATTTTTGAAAAGATGCTGAATATATGGGAGAAAAAATGGCTGGGTAAATGGAGCCGGTATGCCTGAAATAAAACTGGTTAATGTCAGCAATCATATCTGCCATGAAATCAACCTTACCGTAAGGGATGGCGAGTATTTTGTTATTGTCGGCGAAACAGGGGCCGGTAAGACTACTCTTCTGAATGTGGTGGCAGGTGTTACTGGTCACAGCGGAACAGTATTATTTGACAATCATGAAGTGAATCATATTCCGCCATTTAAACGTGGTGTTGGTTATCTGTTTCAGGAGCTTGCCCTTTTCCCCCATTATTCAGTAGAGGCCAACATTGAATTTGGTCTGAGGGCACAGGGTTATGAAAAAAGGATGATCAAAGAGCGTGTAACATCTTTGATGAAAATGATGCGTATTGATCATCTAGCGGGTCATTATCCCAATATCCTTTCCGGTGGTGAAAAAAAAAGGGTTGCACTGGCCCGTTCGCTTGCGCCCTCTCCAAAGATACTGCTGCTTGATGAACCTACATCAAACCTGGACGCACAGACAGCCAAATATCTGCGTGGAGAGTTGCATTCCCTTTTAAAAAAGATGGGAATAACCACTCTGCATGTCACCCATGATCTCAGGGAGGCAGAAGAGTTAGCAGATCGCATAGCCCTGATCTCAAACGGAACAATTGAACAGGTTGCATCCCCTGATGAACTTTTTTTTAACCCTGTAAACAGCGTTGTTGCTGATTTTCTGGGTATGCCCAATATACTTGAATGCAGGCAAACCCGTTTTCTTACTTCAGGGTTGGTTGAGATACTTCTCGATGATATGAAGATAATCATGCCGTATGGCGGCAAGGCTATCCATAAGATAGCAATCCCGCCGGATGCGGTGCATGTTTATACCCAACCTCCGGCTCAGCCTCTATTGAACTGTTTTGCAGGAATTGTGGAAGATATTAAACAGAACAATTCCATGGTTAAATTGAGAATTTCAGTCGGGAAAAGCAGCCTTATATCTGAATTACCTTTAAGCCTTTTTGAAAGAAAGCCTGTAGGAAAAAAGGCAAAAATCTTTGGGACAATAAAGATAGAGCGCTTAAGGTATATTGCCTTTTGTTAAAAAATGTAGTGTACTAATTTTATGTTTAGATTTTTCCCGCCGCTTTTGTCTTTTTAACTTTTTTAATTGGTAAATAAAAGAAGATTAGTCTCTCATCAGCTCAAAAAAGACAATAATTGACTAATAATTACAATCATGTTTTATTGCGATAGATGCTATATGCAGCAATAGCAATATTGCTTTAAGGAAAAATTATAACTATATGCAATTTTTTTTAGACAGTTTCAAATCGGCCATTCTGCTCATAATTTCACTGGACATGGAATTATTGGAGATAATAGCTGTTTCTCTGAACGTAAGTTTTTTTTCCACCATTATTGCCGGTCTTATAGGAATCCCTGTGGGGCTTCACATTGCCATGAGGGATTTTTATTTTAAACGGTTTGTTATTACATGCCTTAACACCCTGCTTGCTTTGCCTACTGTGGTGATAGCCCTTCTGGTTTATACATTTATTTCCAGAAAGGGGCTTCTTGGCTCACTTGATCTGCTCTATACCCAGAAGGCCATAATTATTGGGCAGATTATTTTGATATTTCCCATTCTTACCACCTACACAATCTCTGCTGTAAGCAGGATTGAGGAGCGCTACAGGAAAACCGCCTTTACACTTGGCGCTAATATGTTCCAGACTGCGATTGTGGTTGTGCGTGAGGCAAGGTTTGCGCTGCTCGCTGCTGTCATAATCGCCTTTGGCAGGGTTATTGCCGAGGTGGGCATAAGCATGATGCTGGGGGGCAATGCAAAGGGGTTTACCCGCACCATGACAACGGCTATGGCATTAGAGTATGACAAGGGGGAATTTGTGCTGAGTGTTGCGCTCGGGATTGTGCTCCTTTTAATAAGTTTTGCAGTGAACGTTGTCCTGAATTATTTTCAGGGGAAGGGAAGGGCATAGAAGATGCTTTATACCCTTAAAGGCCTTGTAAAGATATATGATGGGAGAAAGGTGGTTGACCTTGAAAATCTTTCCATTGAAAAAGGACGGATATATGGGCTAATTGGCCCGAATGGCGCTGGCAAGACAACCCTCCTTGAGATACTTGCCTTTTTGCTTAAGCCTGATGATGGGGAATTCTATTTTAACGATATTAAGGTAGATACCAGGGTTTCTACACTAAATTACCGCAGGGAGGTTGTTCTTTTACAGCAGTATCCCGTGATGTTTTCCACCTCTGTGATAAGAAACGTGGAGTTCCCCCTTAAGGTAAGGGGAGTAGAGAGAAACAGAAGAAAGGTTGCCGCAAATGAACTTCTTGCCATGGTGGGCATGAGCCATTTTGCCGGCGCATCAGCACATAAATTATCGGGCGGTGAAACACAGAGGGTTGCCATAGCAAGGGCCCTTGCCTGTTCGCCGGAGGTTATACTCCTTGATGAACCCACCTCAGGCGTTGATATAGAAAACCGTGCCGGCATAGAAACCATTATAAGGCGGATCAACAGGGAAAAGGGAATATCGATCATTTTCACATCGCATGACATGCTTCAGGTAGCAAGGCTTGCGGATGAGATAATCTATATTAATAACGGCAGGATTTCTGACTCCATTCATGAAAATATTTTCAGAGGGGTAATTAATAATAACGAAAAGGGCAAGACTGTTATAATCCATGACAGTTTGAGTCTCCCGGCAGACACATTAAGAGAAGGGCATTGCAGGGTATCTATTAATCCCCTTAAGATCAAAATAATGAAGCGGGTGGATGTGGATACTGCTGGCCGGCCAATTCTGAAGGGAAGGCTCATGCAGTTGACAGACGAAGGGGAGAAGGTCAGGGCGCTTGTTGATGCCGGTATTCCTCTGAGCCTTATAATTGATAAGAATAATGAGTCCATTTCAGGGTTCATGGTTGGTGAACCTGTTTATATTGAATGTACTCAAGAGAGTATAGAATTTATTTAAGGGGGCAGTTGATGGAAAGTAAAATAATGTTAAATACAAAACAGGTTGCCGAGTTTCTGGATATTAACGAGAAGATGGTATATTCTCTTATTACCGAGAAGGGGCTTCCGGCAACCAAGGTGACTGGCAAGTGGCTCTTTCCAAAACACCTTGTTGAACAGTGGCTTGAGGTCAGCACTATAAATTACCCTAAATCCGTAAATCCCCTGCCCCCATATCACGGGCTTCTTATAATCTGCGGAAGCAATGATCTTTTGCTTGAAAAGACCCTTTCTCTTTTTAACAGGCAATTTCCTGAGCATGCTGCTGTTTTTGGAAACATGGGAAGCACAGCAGGTTTAAAATCTTTAAGACTAAACCTCTGCCATATTGCCACAAGTCATCTGCTGCAGGAAAATGAAAGGGAATATAATTTTGATTTTGCTTTTGATGAACTCGGTCAGGCCCCTGCTATTGTAAATTTTTGCAGAAGGGAGCAGGGCATTATCGTGCCGAAGGGTAATCCAAAAGGTATTACAGGTGTGAAAGAAATCAAAGAGAAGGGGCTTAAGATTGTTAACAGACCCAAAGGGACAGGAACCCGCCTGCTATTGGACGGGGAGTTTAGAAAGGCAGGGATCGAGGGTATTGGTATACAAGGTTATAACAGGGAGGTTGAGAGGCATATTGATGTGGGCATTGAGATACTCTCAGGCAGGGCCGATGCCGGGCCGGCCATAAAGGCGGTTGCCTCTCTGCTTGATCTTGACTTTATTCCCCTTCGTATGGAAAGATTTGACCTTGTCATACAGAAGGACAGGTTTTTTGATCAGGGAATCCAGATGTTCCTTGGTCTTTTAAGGGGTGAGGCATTTAAAAACATTGCCAGCGAACTTGATGGATATGACCTGAGTATTACAGGTGAAATGGTTTATCCTCAGGGGTAAAAGAGTTCATTGCAGCATGGTTCTGTTATTGATTCTTTAATAAAAACTTGAATAGGGGGATGCCATGTCAAGAGACAATAATAAGCGCAAGGTGACAAGTCTGCTTGTAAATTCAAGTGTCCAGACCAGGGTAATTGCTGTTAACCTGTTATTCATGGTTATTGTCATGTTTCTTACAATGGCAATTATTTATACCCATCTTCTGGAGAGGGAATACGGATCTTTAGGGGCTTTGAATTATACATTTGGAGAGCTGACTATCTCTCTCTCCTCAAAACTTATCATCTTGTATATCCTGCTTTTATTGACCTTTCTTTTATCCATTATAGTCCAGCTCAGGATGACCCACAGGGTATGCGGCCCGCTTGTTAATTTCTGCAATACATTTAAACGGATCTCGGACGGGGATCTTTTTGGAAGGATTCACTTGAGAAAGGATGATCTGCTAAAGAAAGAGGCTGAGGCCTTTAATGAAATGGTCACCAGGGTATGTGAGCTGGTTAATGAACTCAAGATTGAAAATGAGCGTCTTAATACAGCGATCAAAGATGCAACAGGGGAGTAAGTCATAGTCAATTATCCACTCTGAGGCCGTTTCAGTTGTTGCTGTCTGCTTTCAATGTCATGATAATTTTTCGTTTCGCCTCTCTTTGACATAGCGGTGTGAAATAGAGGCTTAAAGACTTGGATGAGTTCAGGAAAGCTTTTCTATGAATTAGAGGGTCGCCTCATTATCTCTTCCTTTAGTATACCTTTCTTATAAATGCCTTCTGAAACAGAGGGGGTTGACCAGAAGTCTGATCAACCCCGCTGTTTTTATTATTAAATGTTAAGGCTTATTACCAGACAGGTGATATCTGTACCCTGCGGTTGGCCTGTCTGCCCTCTTCTGTATCATTTGATTCAGTAGGCTTTGTCTCGCCATATCCCTTTGCAGAGAGTCTGGATTTATCTATGCCTTTGCTTATAAGATAATCCATAACCGCCTTTGCCCTTCTTTCAGATAACTTCATGTTATGTGCGTCAGAACCAAGGTTGCATGTATGGCCCTCAAGTTCAATGCCAAGACCTGCCTGGCTTTTGAGTATGTTAACAACCTTGTCCAGTTCAGGATAAAATGCGGGTTTGATTGTTGCCTGGTTAATATCAAAAAGCACACTGTTCAATACCCAGCACCCTGCCTTGTTAACTGTCGCACCCTCTGGTGTCTTCGGGCAATCATCCACATTGTCAGGCACGGAATCTTTATCTTCATCAACAACTACCGGGCAGCCGTTTGCATCAACCTTTACACCTGCTGGCGTTCCAGGGCATTTATCCTTGTCGTCTGTAACACCATCTCCATCAGAGTCTACTGGACAGCCGTCTGCATCAACCTTTACACCTGCCGGTGTACCGGGACATTTATCCTTGTCATCATAAATGCCGTCGCCATCAGAATCCTTCATAGGGCAGCCCTTATAATCAACAGGCGTGCCTTTGGGTGTGCCAGGGCACTCATCAAGCCTGTCAATGACACCATCACCATCAGTGTCAACGTCAACGGCCTGGGCTACCTTTACAGGTTGCTGGCCGCAATCTTCAGTTAGAGCTCCAATCAGGCCGCCTAAAACTGCTCCTGTTGCCATACCGGTAAGCAGACCCTTATTCTCATTTTCACCCCTGTCACCATGATCAGAGATGGCCCCTGCGCCGCCCAGTACATATGTGCCGATAAGAGCCCCCTTCATCCATGTGTTTTTACATGTACACCCTGAGATGATAAATATGGATGCTATTAACAATACTAATGCGCTACATCTAAATACCTTTTTCATGTCATTTTCCTCCTTCTTAAAAGTGAACAAAATAGTGGTTCAAAACCTGTTTCAGTAAATAATACTCAAATAAATTAATGTAATTATTTCTCTTTTAATTAAAAAAATGTTAGCAATGTCTAAACGGTTTGAATATGGGCTATTTTATATCCTGATACGAAAAATGCAAGCAATTAGTCAGAAAAAAATAAATATTGATAAAGCATCCAGTATCTGGTTAATTTTTAACAGGAAAATAACTGATAACCAGGTGAGTAAGCCATGCCTCACACAGAAACAGCGTCTGTAGCAATTAAAAAAACCGATTATCTGAATCCTGAAATCGAAAAATTGCTTATGCCTCTTGGAGGTATGAAGAGGTTTATCCGGATGGGGGAGAATGTGTTGCTGAAGGTCAATCTCCTTTCTGCAAGGGCGCCAGATGAGGCTGTCACTACCCATCCTGAATTTATAAGGGCAATTGCCAGGGAGGTAAAAAAGGCGGGTGGGCTGCCTTATATAGGTGACTCTCCTGCTGGGAGATTTTCAGAGAAGTTACTAATCAGGGCCTATGAAAAGAGCGGTATAATGGCTATGGCAAAAGATGAGGGTATCCCCCTCAATTATGATACAGGGTCAGAAAAGGTGATCATCCCAAATGGCACAAGGATAAAAAAGATGCCTCTATGCAATTTCATTTTAAGGGCAGATAAAATAATAGCTGTTCCGAAACTCAAGACACATTCCCTTCAATACCTTACACTTGCATGCAAGAATATGTACGGGGCTGTTCCAGGGCTTGTAAAGGCAAAGTATCATGCAATTTTCCCGGGTAAGATGGCATTTGCGGAGATGCTGCTTGATATCTATTCATTTATAAACCCTGATCTTATCATCATGGACGCTGTCCTCGGGTTGCACGGGGAAGGGCCTGCCGGAAATGGTGATCCGATAAATATTGGTCTTTCTTTTGCCTCGGAAAATGGCATAGCAATGGATATTGCTGTCTGCAATCTGATTGGTGTAGAACCTGCCTCTATCCCCCTGTTAAAGAGGGCAAAGATCAGGGGGATGTGGCCTGAAAATATTATATATCCGATGCTTGCACCAGAAGAAAACAGGATAGAGGGATTCAGGATGCCCGGCACTGCCTCACATCTTTTAACAGGTGAAAGGCGTGAGTCAAAGAGCCCTGTAATAACTGAAAAATGTATCGGGTGCGGCGAGTGCAGAAAAATTTGTCCTAAAAAAGCTGTAATTATTGTTGATGAAACTGCAAACATAGATTATTCAAAATGTATAAGATGCTATTGCTGTCAGGAGGTGTGCCCCGCAAACGCAATAAGACTGATGAATATTGAATGTAAAGGAGATGAGGGTTGAACATGGATAAAAAATTAAAGGTTGCAGTGCTCTTTGGTGGTGAGTCCGCGGAGCATGAGATATCCATATTGTCTGCAAAAAATATTATTGAGGCTATGGATATGGATAAATATGAGATATATCTGATTGGAATCACCAAGGATGGCAGATGGTACGGCGGCAAATCCGCAGAAGATATACTGGGCAGCTCAAAGAAAAGATATGTTGTTTCAGAAAATGATCTTCTGGCCTTCATGCCGGGTAAGGCTCAAGAAAACATAGTATTTGTTTCTGATACAAAAAAGAGAATAGCGCCGGATGTGGTATTCCCTGTTCTCCACGGGCCAATGGGAGAGGATGGCACTGTTCAGGGTTTGCTGAAGCTTGCCCGCATTCCTTTTGTCGGCTCAGGTGTGCTGGGCTCTTCGGTTGGCATGGATAAGGATGTTATGAAGAGGCTATTCAGGGAGAGCGGCATACCAATAGGGAGATACAGGGTATTACTTTCCCATGAAAAGGAAAAGATATCCTTTGACAGCATTGCAGATGAGCTAAGGCTGCCACTCTTTATTAAACCTGCCAATATGGGCTCATCTGTGGGGGTGCACAAGGCAAATAACAGGGACGAATTTAATGCAGCCATTGATGATGCATTTGATTTTGACAGGAAGGTCATCATAGAGGAATTTATTAAAGGCAGGGAGATAGAGTGCGCTGTCCTTGGAAACGAGAGCCCGATAGCCTCTGTGCCCGGTGAAATATGTACCACCCATGATTTTTATTCATATAATGCAAAGTATATAGATGAAAAAGGCGCTGAGTTGAACATCCCTGCTGATCTGCCTGAAGATATTAGGGAAGAGATCAGATCACTAGCTATCAGCGCTTTTAATTCGCTCTGCTGTGAAGGCCTTGCGAGGGTGGATTTTTTTCTGAAGGATAACGGCACAGTAATAGTAAATGAGGTTAATACCATCCCTGGTTTCACCTCTGTCAGCATGTATCCAATGCTTTTTAGGGAAAGCGGCATTTCCTATACTGAGCTTATTGATAGGCTTATTACCCTTGCGATAGAGAGGGGTAAAAAGGAGAGACTTTTAAAGAGTGACTATACCATCAGATAAAAGATTAAGATGGATCACCATCATGTAGAGACAAGGCATGCCTTGTCTCTGCTACTTCAGTGAGTTGAATAACCCGGTTTGGATTAGGCAAAACAATCCTGCAATGGCCCTTTTAACCATCTGTTAAAGGATGTTGGATTATTACCCAACCTGGCCTTCGGCCCCAGATACTTCTTTACATCATAATACCCCGCATTACGGGCCAGCGCCCCAAAGGTGCCTAATGTTAATCCGCTGGGTGGTCTTTTACCAATCTCACTCACGCCATAGAAGCAGCCGCAGTCATGCATGGTTCTTTTGTTAAAAACGATTGTCCCCTGGCTGCCGTTACATGCCTCTTCTATCCATGTGAAAAGGTATGTGTCTTCCCTCAGCTTTACATATTTGCATGGCGAACTCCACATCATGCCTGGCACATCATTCTTGTAAAAGATGGTCCATGAGTATGAGGAGGGAGTGCTGTAGACATGGATGGATGTCATGAAATCACTGTATGACCATGTAAGTGATGTGCCCACCAGTTCATCTGTAAAGTGGTGCCTTAACATGCCGGGCGCCCTGATGCCTTCCATTTCAATAATGCCGAATAATATCTCCTGAGAAACCTCATTTGCCATATATGGTGAACCAAGCATGGAGTAAACGCATGTGGTAAGGCCATTGGCAAGATCCAAAACAATATAAACACTTTCATGTGGGGTGGTATCACTGTGAGGGTTAACAAAAACAATCATCTTTTCAGCAGGCTCAAAGGCCTCATACAGCTCTTCGTGCCATCTTACCTCTCCTTCACGGCGGTATCTAAGCCTTTTTATCTCATCGAATCTGTAATTCCATACAGGGCCGTTATTGTCATAGCGGAGAGTCAATTCTTTACCCACGAGATAATCACTTAACGGCATCCTGTTGCCGAATGTGCCTGAATCCATGATGCCCGCATCGTTAAATGGAGGCGGGCTTTTCTTTACAATTTCATTTACCTGTTTTTCAGTTAAAGGTGGATGATCCTTAAAAGGACGGTATACCGGCCTGAAGCCTTTCTTTTTTATCATCGGTGGAGGCGAAGGAGGAGGTTCTTTGCCTTTAGGCACAGGGGGGCTCTTCATCTCATAGATTATCTCTTTGCCATGATCATTAAAAGCATGGAACTGTGCTATCTGGCCTGTTATCTCTCCTTCACCCATGAACATGTAATATTCAAGCTCATCCTTTTCATTAAACCCGAGCCTTACCCCTGCCTGCGTGAGTGTGAAGAGGTCAAGGATATACATGGTCATGATGCCGGAGAATTCACATTCGACCCTGTCATATAAAAAGATATTCTCATCTATCTGGATAAAGTCTGAAGGGGCGCAGTAAACAAGCTCATCATCATTCCGGGTCAGTTCGACAAATGATGAGTATGTGACAGAGGGGAAAAATTCAAGGGTTTCTATTCCCCGATCATTTTTCCAGTGAAAGCCCTTGCCTGATATCCTGTTGGTGATGTGGTGCCGTTCATGAGGAGCGGATTTGCCTGTATCAACATAGCCATAGTATATCTCCCTCTGTACCTCCCTGTTGTCTTCATACCCGCAGAACCATACCTCAATAACTGTTGCAAGCCCGGACTTTTGGTTAATTGTAATATTATAACCTCTCTGTGTGTACGGGATCATATGGGAAAAGAAAACAACATGCTTGAGGGTTAAAGCCCCATAACCGCACTCAACTGACTTTTTACCATCTTCAATAAGGGATAATCTGCTGATATCTCTAAATGAGTATTCAAGCACAGGGCCATTATCAGTGACAATTTTCATGGATTTGCCTGCAAGGACATCAGAACGTTCAGAAACACATTCTGGTCCACCGAAAAGCGCACCCAGCTCTTCATCAATCTGTTCTCTGGTGAGTTTAGTATATTGAAACCTGTGCATAAGCATTTTAGACCCTCCTTATTTTCTATTTTATTACCTTCCTGTCCAGGCTCCTGTATTGTATAGCCTCTGCAATATGATCCGCGCTGATTTTTTCGCTCCCATCCACATCTGCGATGGTCCTCGCTATTTTGAGTATCCTTGAATGGGCCCTTGCGCTTAAACCCAGCTTTTCCATTGCTGTTTCGAGCAGTCTGTCAGAATCATTGTCTATCTCACAGAATTTTTTGATATGCCTGCCTGTCATGTTCGCATTGTTGTGGATCTTCAAACCCCTGAAACGATCCTTCTGTATCTCTCTTGCCCTTTTCAGGTTTTGAAGTATCTCTTTTGAGCTCTTACCCTCTCTCCTGTTTGAGAGCTCTTTGTATTCAACCGCAGGCACATCCATATGGATATCTATCCGGTCCATTAGCGGCCCTGATACCCTGGCCCTGTATCTCTGAATCTGGGTGTATGAGCAGTGGCACTCCCTTTTTGTGCTCCCGAAATAGCCGCAGGGGCAGGGGTTCATTGCAGCCACAAGCATAAAATTGGCAGGATATGTCACAGTGGAGTTTGCCCTTGTGATGGTCACATGACCATCTTCCATTGGCTGCCTCAGCACCTCAAGGACATTCTTTTTGAACTCAGGTATCTCATCCAGAAAGAGCACACCATTATGCGCAAGACTCACCTCACCGGGTTTGGGGTTCTGCCCTCCTCCTATGAGCCCTGCATCAGAGACCGTGTGATGCGGTGCCCTGAATGGCCTGGTTGTAATCAGCCCCTTACCCTCCGGCATAAGACCCATAACGCTGTATACCTTTGATGTCTCAAGCGCCTCTTCAAACGAGAGGTCAGGGAGAATGGTATATATGCGTTTTGCCAGCATGGTTTTACCTGCGCCCGGAGGGCCGATCATTATAATATTGTGATTTCCGGCTGCTGCTATCTCCATTGCCCGTTTTACATTTTCCTGCCCTTTTACATCGCTGAAATCTATCTCTATCTCCCTGTTTTCAAAAAGACCATTGAAATCAGATATAAATGGGTCTGCATTTTTTTCGCCTGATAATACCTCCACAAGCTGTGACAGGGTGTTTACAGGGTAGACATTAAGGCCTTTTACTACAGCAGCCTCCATAGCGTTTTCGACAGGGAGAAATATGCCGTCAAGGCCTGACTCCTTTGCAGTTACTGCTACCGGCAATATACCTTTTACAGGGCGTATAAGCCCGTCAAGGGATAATTCACCCATTATAAGAACTCTTTTTTAATGGTTTTCAGGTATTACTCCTGTTGCAGTAAGAATACCGATCGCCATTGGCAGGTCAAAGGCGGTTCCCTCCTTTTTTGTATCGGCAGGAGCAAGGTTGACAGTAATCCTGTCAGAGGGGAAATGGTAGCCTGAATTTTTTATTGAGGTCCTGACCCTCTCCTTGCTTTCTCTTACCGCCCCTTCGGGCAGGCCGACCGTTGAAAAGGCAGGCAGTCCCTGCGATATGTCTACCTCGACCTCAACAATATAGGCATCAATGCCAATTACTGCGCTGCTTAGTACCCTTGCAATCATATCATATTACCCCGGTACAGGATTTTTGAATTTGCCGCCTGAGAAAACCTGAACAGAATGTCCGGGCGGAGCCAATAATTATCAAGTATCTGATAAATAAGTAAATCTGATCTGATTCTTACAGGGCAGAAAAGATATAAGCCCTTTAAAACATGGATTTAAATCACCTTTACATTTAATATCATAAGTGTTAAAAAGTAAAGTTTTTAAATTTAGGTAACTAAGTCATATAAAAAGGAGTATTGCATGGCACGAATAACTATAGAGGATTGCCTTCATAATGTTAATAACCGTTTTGCCCTGATTCACATGGTGGCAAGAAGGGTGAGACAATTGAGGAAGGGCGCAGAGCCAACTATCTCATCAAAAAACAGGGATATAGTGCTTTCGCTGAGAGAGATAGCTGAAGGCAAAATTCATATCCAGACCGAAGAAGAGGCCCGGCTCTTAAACGAGAGCAAGAAGGAGCTCCTGCCGGAACTCACAGAAACCACACTTCCTGAAGAAGATTTATTATAGGATGCCAGGGCAGAATTAAAATGGATAAAAGAGATTACTATGAGACCCTTAACATATCCAGGGATGCAGGGGATGAAGAGATTAAAAGGGCTTATAGAAAGCTTGCAATGCAGTATCACCCTGACAGAAATCCCGGTAACAAGGAGGCCGAAGAAAAATTCAAGGAGGCCTCTGAGGCATATGAAGTCTTAAGGGACAGCGAAAAGAGACAGATATACGATCAGTATGGGCATGAGGGGCTTCAAGGCACAGGTTTCAGGGGATTTTCAGGTTTTGATGACATCTTCTCCAGCTTCGGTGACATATTTGAGGATTTTTTCAGTTTTGGTTCAGGCTCAAGAAGGCGCAGCAGACCGGTTCAGGGGAATAGCCTCAGATATAACATGGAGATCACACTTGAAGAGGCCTTTACTGGCAAGGAAGAGATCATAGAGTTTAAAAAATGGGGGAGATGCGAGGCCTGTGACGGTTCAGGCGTGGCCCCTGGAAGCGAACCACAGGTTTGCAGCACATGCCGTGGAAATGGCCAGGTAGTGCGTTCTCAGGGCTTTTTTCAGATAAAGACTACATGCCCGTCCTGCAACGGTTCAGGACGCATAATAAAAGACCCGTGTAAAAACTGCAGCGGTAGGGGCAAGGTTCAGATCGAACGCAGTATTAATCTAAAGATACCGCCGGGTGTTGATACAGGTTCACAGCTCAGGCTCAGAGGCGAAGGTGAGGCAGGTGAGCTCGGAGGTCCCCCAGGCGACCTTTTTGTGGTAATTCATGTCAGGGATCACAATCTTTTTAAAAGAGAAGGTGATCACCTCTACTGTGAGATCCCCATATCCTTTGTCCAGGCAGCACTTGGCGATACGATCAATATCCCTGTTATTGGCGCTGAAGGCGGTTATGAAATGGAGATACCAAAGGGCTCCCAGCCAGGAGATATCATATCGATTCCTGAAATGGGGATGCCTGGCATCAACAGCCGGAAAAGGGGACAGCTCCTGGTAAAGCTTAATGTGCTTATCCCGAAAAAATTAAACAGCAAGCAGCAGGAGCTTCTTGAGGAATTTGCAAAGACAGAGGGGATTGACAGGAAAAAAAAGAAGAAAAAGCTTTTTGGTTAAAATGGTAAAATGCCGGTCAGCCGGCTATAACTGTGCCGCTGATCCTAAAAATGGATTGCTTTTTTAGATAAATACCAGTAACCTTGCTGAATTATGATACCGGTAATGGAGTTAAATGGTTTGCAATGCTAACTACAGAACAGTTGGACTATTTTAAAAAACACCTCACAGAGCGTCTGGATGAGCTACTGGGCGAGGTTAACAAGACTGTATCAGGGATGAGTGATGCGAATGAAAACATCCCTGATCCAACCGACAGGGCAAGCCTTGAATCAGACCGGAACTTTACCTTAAGGATACGTGACAGGGAAAGAAAGCTTATCGGCAAGATAAAGGAGGCGCTGGATCGTATAGAAAACGGGACATACGGCATTTGCGAATCCTGCGAGGAATATATCTCCTATGAAAGGCTCAAGGCGAGGCCTGTAACCACCTTATGTATAGAATGTAAAACCAAACAGGAAGATGAGGAAAAATTAAAGGGTAAATAGGGGCTGACCCCTTCAATTTTTATCAATAACTCAGCCGGTGCGGATATAAATGCCCGGCTTTTTTTATCTCTGACTTTTAATATTTCTTGACCATTTATGTTTTTGATTTTTTTTGCCATATGGCTTTGGGCAAAACAGGCGCTGAATCAATGAAAATTATAGTTCTAATCTTGTCAGGGGGATTATGTCAGAATCCGCATTTAAAGAGATCATAACAACCCATATAAATGCCGATTTTGATGCCCTTTCTTCAATGATGGCAGCAAAAAAGATCTACCCTGATGCCACCATTGTTTTTCCGGGTTCACAGGAAAAAAATCTGAGGAATTTTTTTATCCATTCTTTATCATACCTCTTCAGCTTTACAAGAACAAAACAGGTGGATTTTAATGCAATAGAGCGCCTGATACTTGTTGATACCAGGCAAAGAGACCGGATCGGCAGATTTTCCGAGATAATAGATAAAGAGGGGCTTGATGTGCATATATATGACCATCACCCATCTTCAAACAATGATGTTAAGGGAAACAGGGAATTTATAAAACCGGTCGGGTCAACTACAACCATCCTTGCCGAGATGATAAAGGAGCGCAACCTGAGTATTACACCAGACGAGGCGACAGTAATGCTTCTTGGTATTCATGAGGACACAGGTTCATTCTCCTTTTCATCCACAACCCCTAATGACCATATCATTGCCGCATGGCTCACCGAACAGGGGGCTGACAGAAATATCCTTTCGGGTCTCCTGACAAGGGAGCTCACTGCGGAGCAGATATGGGTGCTTAATGACCTTACACAGTCTGCAGTAAAAACCGTGATCAATGGTGTGGAGCTTGTTACTGCAAAGGTGGTAAGGGAGGAATATATCGGGGATTTTGCAATGCTGGTTCATAAGTTTATGGACATGGAAAATATCCAGGTGCTCTTTGCATTGGCCCAGATGGAAGACAAGATATATCTTGTGGCAAGGAGCCGAAACGAGGCTGTAAATGTTGCAGAAATAGCTCTTGAATTCGGGGGAGGGGGGCACCCCCAGGCGGCATCAGCCACCATAAGCAAAAAGACCATCATACAGGTGGAAAGGACACTGCTTACCCTGCTCAAAAACCTGATAAACCACGGGAAGACTGCAAAGGATATGATGACATCACCTGTAATCCATATCCTGCCTGACAAAAGTGTCAGGGATGCATCAGCGCTTTTGACCAGATACAATATAAATGTGCTGGTCGTGGTAAACAGGGAAGGAAAGGTTGAGGGGTATATCACCAGACAGATCATGGAAAAGGCTGTATACTTTAACCTGGGCCATATACCTGTAAAGGAGTATATGAATATTGATTTTCATACCGTTACTCCTGACACCCCTTTGAGTGAGGTGCAGGAACTGATAATAAAGAATAACCTGCGTGTGCTTCCGGTATTAAGGGATGAGGCTCTTGTGGGTGTCATCACCCGCACCGATCTTATGAATATACTTGTAGGAGGCCCTGTTATTAAGGATTTTTCATACGACACCTCCCAGAATCTCCATTTTATAAAGAACAGGAATCTTGCTCCGTTGCTGAAGGAGCAGGTGCCTGAAAAGATACTGAACATCATCAGGAAATTTGGTGACTGTGCTGACAGGCTTGGATACAGGGCATATCTTGTTGGGGGGCTGGTTAGGGATATCCTTTTGAAGCGGGAAAATTATGATGTTGATATTGTTGTTGAAGGGGACGGCATCATATTTGCCCATGAGTTTGCAAAGGATAATGATGCGAGGGTCAGGAGCCATAAAAAATTCGGGACAGCAGTGCTTGTCTTCCCTGACGGGTTCAAGGTGGATGTAGCTACTGCTCGCATGGAATATTATGAGACACCTGCTGCCCCGCCCACAGTGGAGACAAGCTCCCTTAAAATGGACCTCTTCAGGAGGGACTTTACAATCAACACCCTTGCCATAAGGCTTAACAGCAGGAACTATGGAGATCTCATAGATTATTTCGGCGCACAGAAGGATATAAAGGAGCGGGTCATAAGGGTGCTGCATAACCTTTCCTTTGTTGAGGACCCGACAAGGGTCTTCAGGGCCATAAGGTTCGAACAGCGCTTCGGCCTCAAGATAGGCAGGCTCACCCTTTCACTTATCAGGAATGCAGTGGATATCAACTGCTTCAAGGAGCTCTCAGGCAGAAGGCTTTTCATGGAATTGAAACTTATACTCATGGAGGATGAACCTATAAAGGCCATTACCCGGATGCACCAGTTTGACCTCCTTAAAGTGCTTTCTAAAAATATTGATTTTAATGATAAGTTGATAAAATTGCTGGAAAATGTCAGCGATGTAATATCATGGTTCACTCTACTTTACCTGGATGAGCCCTTTGATAGATGGAAGGTATACTGGTTTGCCTTTACCTCAAATCTGGATGCAGAAGAGTACAACAGCCTAACAACAAGGCTTATGATGAATGACCTTGAATGCGTAAGGATGAACAGGCAGCGGCAGGATATCTGGCACCTGCTTGACAGCCTTTTCAGGATAGAAAGTGAGGATAATTATAGTATCTATACTTTACTCTCACAATATGATACAGAGTTCCTGCTTTTTATAATGGCAAAGGCCAACAATGAAAAGATTAAAAAGATAATATCCAGTTATTTCACAAGGTTAAAAGGTATAACGGTCAGTGTGAAGGGCAGGGATCTGAAGGCAATGGGGTTTGAGCCTGGGCCGATTTACAGGGAGATAATGCAAGCGCTTTTGGAGGCAAGGCTTAAAAACATGGTAAACAGTAAAAAGGAAGAGATGGAATTTGTAAGGGCCAGGTATCTGAACATATCTGGCAAATAGATCTCATATCCTGCAGGGTTGGGCCAATCCTGTAAAAATATTGAGGAGAATTTTGTTATAATGCAGAAAAGAATAGTAAGTGGCATGAGGCCTACAGGCAGAATGCATCTCGGGCACCTTCATGGCGCCTTGAACAACTGGAAAAATCTTCAGGAAGAGTATGAATGCTTTTTTTTCATAGCAGACTGGCATGCCCTTACAAGCGAGTATGCCAATACAAAGGTAATAAAGGGTTCTGTTAATGAGATAGTAAAGGACTGGATTTCTGTCGGACTTGACCCGTTAAAAGCCACCTTTTTTGTACAGTCTGAGATAAAGGAGCATACTGAACTGCACCTTGTATTCTCTATGATAACGCCTCTGCCCTGGCTTGAAAGAAACCCGACATACAAGGAGCAGTTAAGGGAGCTGAGCCAGAAGGATCTCTATACATACGGTTTTCTGGGGTATCCGGTGCTTCAGGCCGCAGATATCCTTATGTACAAGGCAAACGGCGTGCCAGTAGGCGAAGACCAGGCCCCCCATGTTGAGCTCACGAGGGAGATAGCCAGACGCTTTAATTTTTTATACCAGAAGGAGGTCTTTCCTGAACCTGCAACGCTTCTTGCCCCTACCTCAAGGATACTCGGGCTTGACAGGCGTAAAATGAGCAAGAGCTATAATAATTCCATCTACCTGACAGATACGGATAATGATATAAGGACGAGTGTCAGCCAGATGATCACAGACCCGCAGCGCATGAGAAAGTCAGACCCGGGTAACCCTGATATATGCAATGTGTTTACATTTCACCAGATCTACAGCGCCCCGGAAACCGTGAACCAGATCAATGTGGAATGCAGGAATGCGGGAATAGGGTGTGTGGCATGCAAAAAGATGATGGCAGAAAACCTGATCAGCTCACTTGAGCCTGTAAGGGCGAAAAGGGCCGAGCTGGATAATCATCCCGACATGGTCAGGGAGATTATGGAAAGCGGAAATAAAAGGGCGAGGTCTATTGCCTCAGATACGATGGCAGAGGTCAAGGCCGTTATCGGGATATAACAGGTGGAAGAGAGAGAAGATTATAAAATAAAGCTGGAGATCTTTGAGGGGCCCCTTGACCTCCTTATCCACCTTATCCGCAAGAATGAGGTGGATATATTTGATATCCCGATTGCCCTTATCACGGATCAGTATCTTGAATACATTGATATGATGAAGGCCCTTAATATTAATGTTGCTGGTGATTTTCTGGTCATGGCCGCAACCCTCATACATATCAAATCAAGGCTTCTTTTGCCCGGAAAAGATGAGGAGGGTGAGGAGACAGACCCGAGGGATGAAATTACAAGGCCCCTTCTGGAATATCTCAGGTTCAAGGAGCTGGCAGATGATCTCGCTGAGAGGCAGGTGCTTGAGAGGGATGTATTTCAGCGAAGGCCTGACAAGGATTATTCCGCTGATTTTGAACCTGAAGATGCACAGATCGAGGTCAATCTTTTCCAGCTTATGGATGCCTTTAAAAGGATACTGGATAATTATGTCCCGGATGCTGAGTTAACATTCAGGACTGAAAAATTTACCATAAATGACAAGATAACCTTAATACTGGACGAGCTGAAACAGAAGCAGAGCCTGTTTTTCAGGGAGCTTTTCAGCTCCGACAGAAGCCTTGAGGAGCTAGTGATTACATTCCTGGCAGTGCTTGAGATAGTCCATATGGGTCTTGTAAGGGTTTACCAGCCCACTATTGAAAGCGATATACGTATTGAAGCACGTTTTGAAGAAAAAGAGGAAAAAGAGGAAGTAGATAATGGCCAAATCACTGAAGATGATAATTGAGGCATTGCTCTTTTCATCAGATAAACCACTTACTGTAAAGGATATCCATGACTGCATCCCTGATGCAGACAAGTCGGAGATCAAAAACTCCCTTACAATCCTCATGCATGATTATGACACCCTTGAGCGCAGTTTTATACTCAAGGAGGTTGCAGGCGGATTCCAGTTCAGGAGCCGGCCTGAATATGGCTCCTATATCCTGAGGATGTTTCAGAAAACCCCTAACAGGCTCTCAAGGGCAACCATAGAGACCCTTGCCATTATTGCCTACAAGCAGCCTATTCTTAAAAGCGAGATAGAAAGGCTCAGAGGGGTTGATGTTGGGGGTATACTCAAGACCCTTATGGAAAAGGGGCTGGTCAAGATTATGGGCAGAAAGGATCTGCCGGGCAGACCTCTTGTCTACGGGACAACAAAGAGATTCCTTGAGGTATTTGACCTTAAAGACATTTCATGCCTCCCCAGACTCAAGGAGATAAAGGACTTTGCAGCGGATCAGTATGAACCGACAGTAATCAACAGGGATGTACAGGATGTGAGTGGTGCAGGTGAAGAGCCTGTGCTGCCCTTTAAAGAGTATGCGGCGGAGGGTACAGATGCAGAGGTTCCTAAAGATGCTTTAGAGACAGAAGCAGGGATCTTTTATGATGATGCGCCTGATGAGTCTTATGATGATGCTTCATTAAGGACGGTTTCATATGAGGTTGACTCTGATCCGGAAGATACGAATATAGCGGAAGATGTGGATTCCGAACCGGGGTATACAGATATCCCGGAAGGCAACAGTGATCAGGGTGAGGATGGAACAGAGAATTAACAGGATACTCTCTCTTTCAGGCGTCACATCAAGAAGAAAGGCCGATGAGCTGATCAAAAGCGGACGTGTGAGTGTTAACGGGAAAAAGATATTTGAACTGGGCGCAAAGGCGGTATGGGGAAAAGACAGCATCAAACTTGATGGCAAGGAGATTTTAGGCCCCAAAAAAAGGGTCTATATCATGCTGAACAAGCCATTTGGCTATATTACCTCAATGAATGATCCGCAGGAAAGACCAGTTGTTACAGACCTTATAAGGGATATTCCCGAAAGACTCTACCCTGTTGGAAGGCTGGATTTTGACAGTATAGGCCTTCTTATACTCACAAATGACGGCGACTTTGCATACAGGCTTACACACCCAAAATACCATGTGGCAAGGACATACAAGGTAACAATCGATGGGGGTGTAAATGAGGAAACCATAGAGAGATTAAAAAATGGCATACAGCTTGAGGATGGTTTCAGCGGTGCATCAAAGGCGACCCTTATCAGACAGAGCAATAACCGTTCAATAATAAGAATTACCGTGACCAGGGGGAAAAACAGGATGGTGCGGCGCATGGTTGAGGCTGTAGGGTGTAAGGTGATACAACTGATGCGTACAGGCTTTGGGGAGCTTGAGCTGGGGAATCTGAAGATCGGTAAATACCGTGTTCTAACCGGTGATGAGGTGAACAGCCTTAAACATGCAGTTGGACTAAAATAGAAGTTTTATTACCATTAAAAAAGTATGAAATGGAGGAGATTATGAAAAATAGATTAGTTATAAAAACTAAAGTATCACTTTTTTGTGTCATATTATTAATCATGCTTGTTTTTATGTGGCCTGTTACATTGATGGCAGAGTCGGAAAATGAGGCTCTTAAGTCAAGGATCGAAAGGCTTGAAAAGGAATTGGGGGAATTAAAGGCCATCCTGGCTCAAAAGGGCGCCAGCGCTGAAAATAAGGCTGCACCCGCACAGGAGGCCTCAAAACCTTCAGACGGATTCAGCGTAAAAAGTTACGGCTATATTAAGCTTGATGCGGCATATAATGACAGCAAAGTAACAAACGGCAACTTTGTCACATATGTGCCGGGCGAAGGCACAGTTACTAATGATGACAGCATGAATATCACGGCCAGGCAGAGCCGCGTGGGCCTTGATATCACTGCCCCTGATTATAATGGCTTTAAGACAAAGGGAAAGGTAGAGGTGGACTTTTACGGAGACGGTTCTTCTGTTCATGAAAACAAGGCAGAACCCATGCTGAGGCAGGCATATCTTGAAACCGTTAAGGGCGGGATGAGCATCCTTGCAGGCCAGACATCGGATCTTTTCTCTCCCCTTAACCCGTCATCACTTAACTATACTGTTGGATGGGGCGCAGGAAATATCGGTTACAGAAGGGCTCAGTTACGTTTAAGCTATAACAAGGCCTTTGATGAATTTACAGGCCTCCTGACACAGGCTGCCCTTGCAAGGTCAACCGGTCTTACAAATGAAGATCTTGATACTAATGGCGTGAATGACGGTGATGACGCAGGTTTCCCAACAGTCCAGGGAAGGCTCGCCCTTACAACAAAGGGCTTTGCAGGAAAGAAGAATGTCATAGGCATATCAGGCCATTTCGGCAGGGAAGAGGCAGACTGGGCAGGCGCTGAGACCGACCTTGATTCATGGTCAGGAAACATCGATTTTGTTATCCCTCTTTCAGAACGCTTTACATTAAGCGGTGAGGCATTCACAGGTGAAAACCTTGATGACTACTTTGGCGGCATCCTTCAGGGTGTTAATGCAACAACAAGAAATGAGATATCAACTACAGGCATGTGGTCACAGATAAATTTTGCCCTTAACGAAAAGTGGCAGTATAACGCCGGATTCGGTATTGATAATCCTGATACCGATGATATCAATATCGGAAACAGGGATAAAAACAGTTTTTATTTTATTAATACCATGTATAAGGCGCTCCCAATGCTCACCATAGGCCTTGAATACAGTTACTGGGAAACAGAGTATAAAGGCGCAGCAGACGGGACAGCAAACAGGTTCCAGACCTCTGCGATCTTTACCTGGTAACAATAGTTTAATAACAGGGGCTAATAATAACCCCTGTTTTTATAGAGTCAGGTTAGAGATATTACAGAGTAAGCCTCATGCCTACATAATTGACACAATTATTTATGAGTTTGAAAGAGCAGATTTTTATATAAACGATACTAATTGATTTGTTCTTTGTCAATTGGATGGGGAAAATCTGGTACGGTCATAAAGCCAATGGTTCCGCACATCGCGGAGCCATTGGCTTACACCTGTCTTTGGTAACATATAAGATGGAGACGTAATCTTTATACGAAGATTATTGAGATATTTAAGGATTGCCCTATTATTTACAATGAAAGCTATTTTAACTTAGGCCTCTAAATCGTTACAAGCCAACCGTTAACCTATTCTTTATATTATTTATAGTCTACTATTTAGCCTCGATATAAACAATAAAATCGTGGTTGATGTAATTTCAGGAAACCTTACCTCTGGGAAGTGAAAGAGACACCTTGGGTTGCGGAATTGG
>CAYWRH010000043.1:0-26835 GCA_964460435.1 uncultured Desulfatiglans sp. | reverse complement strand
CATCGTAAATAATGTTTTGCAGGTGAACTATAAACTTATTCCATTTTTTAGAATCTGGATATAAAAAAAAGAAAAAAGATATTATTATCTGGGCCTATCATTTTAACGGACAGTATGAAGAGATGGATTTGAATATCGTGAATGAAACGCATAAAAAAAATAAATAGGGGTGCTGAGGCTTATGGATAAAAATCCGGAAACATCGACAGGTTTCAAATCTGTCATCCGATCCCTGAAACACCGCAATTTCAGGCTCTTTTTTCTGGGACAGAGTATTTCCCTTATCGGTACATGGATGCAGAGGATTGCCCTGTCATGGCTGGTTTACCGTCTGACAAATTCTCCTTTTCTCCTTGGATTTGTCGGATTTGCAGGGCAGATTCCAACCTTTCTTCTTGCCCCGTTTGCAGGTGTACTTGCAGACAGGTGGAACCGCCATCGCTTTTTGATCCTGACCCAGTCTCTGTCAATGGTCCAGGCCCTTGTTTTAGCTTTTCTCGTACTTAAAGAGACTGTTCAAATCTGGCATATTGTCTCACTGAGCATTTTTATAGGTATAATAAATGCCTTTGACATACCTGTGCGCCAGTCATTCACCGTTGATATGGTTGAGGGCAGGGAGGAATTGGCAAATGCCATTGCCCTCAATTCATCCATGGTTAATGGTGCCCGTTTGCTGGGACCATCAATAGCAGGAATCCTTATTGCTGCTACAGATGAAGGGGGCTGCTTCCTTATAAATGGGATCAGCTATATACCTGTGATAGCTGCCTTGATGGCAATGAGATTTTCACATGGCAAGATAAAGCCTAAAAACAAAAGGATCATGCATGAACTTAAGGAAGGGTTTTCATATGCCTTCGGGTTTCCCCCTGTCAGGGTTATTTTATTACTGCTTGCACTGGTAAGTTTTATGGGTATGCCATATGTAACACTCATGCCTGTTTTCGCAAAGGACATCCTGCATGGAGGCCCGCATTCCATGGGTTTTCTCATGGGAGCCTCCGGGATTGGGGCACTTATCGGGGCCATCTATCTTGCATCAAAAAAGACAGTACTCGGGCTTGGAAGAGTAATCGCATCAACCTCCGCTGTTTTCGGCCTAGCACTGGTATGTTTCTCTTTTTCACATCTGTTATGGCTTTCGCTTATATTAATGCTATTTACCGGATATGGTCAGATGGTCCAGATGGCGGCGAGCAATACGATCCTTCAGACTATAACAGATGATGATAAACGCGGGAGGGTCATGAGTTTTTATACCATGGCCTTTATGGGGATGACGCCCTTTGGCAGTATTTTCAGCGGCAGCCTTGCAGACAAAATAGGCGCGCCTGCCACAATTTTCATTGGTGGAATTGCATGCCTGGCCGGATCTGCCCTTTTTATTTTAAAGCTCCCGGCCCTTAAAAAAATAATCCGCCCCATATATGTAAAGCTGGGCATAATACCTGAGATCGCTTTGGGTATTCAAAGCGCTACTGAAACTGCCTTTTCGCAAAAGGATGCAGGGCGGTGATCCTGAATATGAGACAACTGAACCTTTAACACCCTGGTGATGAGGCAATTCAGGATAAATCCTTCTTATTGACCAGTTATTGCAGGGCTTGCTTTATTTCCTTTAGCTGCTTTTTAGCCTGTGACATTATCTCAAGGGCATAATCAAGATTGTGAACACCATTTGAACCATCGTTAATGATAATGGAAAGATTTGATTTCACGTCATTCAGTTTTGTCTTTAATTCTGCATTCAGTATCTCAGGATTCCCTTTAAGTTTTTCATCTATCATTTTAAGGTCTGCCTGAACAGGTTCAAACGCCTCTCTATACCAGGATTCCATGTCTTTCAGCTGAGCGGCTCGCATCTTCCTGTCTTTTATCTCATGACAGTCAGAGCATGAGTCCAGCCGGTCTTCGGTAAGGTCTGGATCATCAGGACGAAACATCTTCATGAGGTGGCTTTTTTCTGTCATATGACATGCAACACAGGCTGCTGCTGTATGAAGACTCCGCGTCTCTTCTATGCCTTTAGCGCCAAAACCCTTTAACACTGCACTCTGCATATGACATGACTTACATAGCTCTTTGCTGTCCATGACAAGCTGTGCCTTATTATTACTGCTGTGAGGGTTATGACATGCAGCGCAGGTTATTGGCCCGTCCCATTTTTTGCCGTTAATTACAATAGTACGTTCCGGTGTTTTGGCATGCCCTGAAACAAGCCACATGTTGTATGTGAGTGAAGGATGGATATTCATTAGCGACGGGGCAAGCTTATCAGGGGCAACCAGGATAAGCTTTAATTCCTTGATGTCAGCGAGTTTCATACCCGGTTTATATTCTGCTGCCCATTCTGCTGTGTCATTCCTGTTGCCATTATGGCACCTGCCGCATATATCAGCAGATTTATCTGATACTATCTTTGTTTTATCTCCACCGCCTGAAATATGAGCCTCTCCAGGGCCATGACATGCCTCACATCCGACATTATTTTCCAATAGAGCTTGAGTCGGAACCCCTGCAGCAGTTGCATGGCATGCATTACACGCCTGTGTATCTCTCTCATCAGGTTTAAATTGCGATGCATGTTTTGAGGATTTCCATGAATTATATTGTTCTTCATGGCAGGGCTGACAGGAATTAGAGCCTGCATAACCGGTTGGTTTATTTTCCGCTTTGATTACATGAACTGCAACAATTATTATGGATAAAAAAATGGTAATAATAGTTGTTTTTTTCATAGCCTGATCCATTTTAAATTTTGCAGGGGCACGGCGCACCGTGCCCGCTTTTCATACGGCGTTCCGTGCCCGCTTTTCATACGGCGCTCCGTGCCCGCTTTTCATACGGCGCTCCGTGCCCGCATTTGTATATTGCACATTGTTACTGCACGGGCACGCTGCGGCGTGCCCCTACCAGCGCCCATATAAATAATTGCCAGTTATCCCGGTACTATGGTTTTGGTAAATACCCAATCCTGTCACCTGCATAGGTGCCTATCCATATCTCTTTATCCACAGGAATTGCAACACTCACTTTCTGCATTGTGGCTTTTTGATCAACGCCTGTTATTCGTTCAGCTTCCATTGTATCAGGATTGATGCCAAATACTGACCAGCCGGTATTGCAGTTTGTATTTTTACATTCCTCCTGAGGCACATAATTATCTCCAGCTGTATAAAGCATCCCATCATCACCCCAATGGATGTTATCAGGTTTAATACTGACCCGCACCTTTTTAAGTGTCACAGGGGTTTCAGTACGGTTAAAACGGACTATCTCCCTTGTGCCTGTAGCTGCCACATATACCCATTTATCATCAGGAGATATGGCAATCCCGTTTGGCCCTGAAAGGTCAGTTCCCTTTATCTTCTTAACCTCTTCTCCCGGATGCCATTCATAAACACTGCCTGTAATCTCTGAATTAAAAATCTCTTTTATTGGATCTGGCATGGCAGGATCGTAAAACTTTGTTGCGATAAATCCCCCGTCATCAAGTATTGCCACACTGTTTGCATACATATCTTTCGGTAACGGTACACAACCTCGCCAGATTATAACCGGTTTCTTTTTCTTGATATTAATCTCAAATACCTCGATAGCCTCCCTGGCTGTATGACCTGTAATGTATAAACTAAAACTGTTTGTTGATATTTGTCTGAGCGCCAGCCCGTGTGATGAAAATTTATCAATGTTTATTGGGCCAGGGCATGTGCTGAACATCCATTTATCATGATTAAACAGAGGGTTTTTTCCGGGAAAGATCTCTTCATAGCTCTTATCCTTCCGGTTCACAAGATAGATGTGTCCGGGATTAACCGTGCCTGAAACCTTACTGTTTAATCCTGTTGTAATAAGCCATTGAGTGTTGCCAAGTGGCAGGATATCCTCGGCATTTATGGGGCCGCAGATATAGTTCAGGTCGCCTGATTTTGAACAGTTATCAGCATAGACTATGGTGCCTAAAAGAAATGCTATGCAGGCTGTGACTATTTTGAGATGTTTCATGACCATAAACAACTTTAACCTGTCACATTAAATATGGCTGTAAAATTGTTATGTATAAATTTTATATGTTAATCCATCATGCCCCGCCATATAGGGGCATGATGGATTAAATAATTTATGCCTTGCCCAGCTTGCCTGCCTTTTTCATGGGCTCAACCATTCTTTTTAAACCCAGCTCTTCCATTGTCTTTTTCGTAGGCCAGCCATGCTCCTTGTCCCATCCTTCAAGGGCATAGAAATGAGTTTTAAAGTCATCAACCCCCTTTCTGTCCAGGTACATATCTCGGCAGTTGTCATTACGCCATTTACCGTTTTCATATATGGGCACGCCACCGTAAATGGCTATGCCTGATGCCCCCGGCATATACATATAGGGGAAGAAATCCTCCTTTTCACGGCTCCTTCCGTGCATAACGCGGATTGCCCGCTCCAGTGTCCATATCTTCTGGCCGATACGCATGGTGTCTGCAAAGGAATCGTTTTTGCCTGTAACCGCCTTGTAATACATGATCTCCATTTCAGGGCTGTGAGTGCCCAGTTCAGGAAGCAGCATCTCGCAAAAGGCCATTGATTCATTCCAGAAAGATGAATAGTGGCGGCTCCATGCAACCTGTTTTGCCTTGTGAGGTGAATAGATGCCGGTCTTCCATGCCTCATCCCCCTTCCATGCATAGTTGAACATGAATATATCGTCTGTATATGGGATAGTGCACTTTGAAAGTTTTGTAAGGGATTCTTCAAGAGTCCCTGAGGCTGGTTTACCGACAGGAGACATAAAACCGTGCCATGCCGGGTCTCCTGCGCCCAGGATATAGGCATAGGCCCATTCTACCCAGGGCATTGTCCAGTGTGTTGCTGCTCCCCATGCTGTTAGCCTTAGAGCGCCGCTCTCCTTGTCCTTTTCAAGACGGCCCCATTTTTCAGCCGCACGGCATGTCCCTTCAGCAAGGGCATCGCCTATGCCTGTGCGATTTGCGATTGCATCCAGAAGGGCCAGGCGGAAACTCAGATCGCCCCATTGATCCATGGGCAGCGGGTAGGAATCTATCTCTTTTCCGGGGCCAAGGAGACCCTCCTGTTTGAGATACTGGAGATACCAGCCTAGCCCTGAATCTGTTGGCACCTTGCCACGGAACAATGCGGGCGCACCGGGAATATTTTGACTGAACATATCCATATGGAAATGGGCTGCCCAGCTGCTGAGACCGTATTTTATCAATGCCTCAGCCGCACGGTCAGAATCAGATGCCTTATTGCTGCTAAGCCACCCCATGCAGGCGCACATGGTTTCTCCGCCATAATAATTTTTCCTGCGCCTGTCACCCCTGAGGCATGGCATGCAGGCAGCTGCGCCTGGACCTGCTGCATAGGATATTGCTCCGCCCTGGAATGATTTCAAATGATGAAATCTCGCCTCAATTACACCTTCAGGGTTTTTAACCTCTACCTTGCCTGTCCCGATTACACTGATGGCCTTCAGATTCTTTGCGCCAAACACTGCTGCATGGCCCCCCACACGTGCGCTTACACCGCTCCCTGTAATAAGAGCGGCCATTCTTGATTTTGTCTCTCCGATGGGGCCGATGCAGAGGATTGCAGGCCTGCTTGTGGTGAAGGTATTAGCTATCTCAAACCATAGCTCCCCGAACCGGTTCTGCCCCCCCACCATGGATGTGATCCTGCTCTGCGTTTCCCATGTGTCCCTGCCCCATAGCTCCTTTGCATCTTCTATTTTTACCTTGTCATTGATGATATTAATCCATACGGGCGTGTCAGCCTTGCCTTCAATAACTACCCCGTCCCAGCCAGCAAGTTTTAACATGGTGCCAAAGCGGCCGCCAAAATTACCGCGCCAGAATTCACTTGTTGGATAGGTCTCAGGGGACATGCCACATACGTTTGTCCTGCCTGTACCCGGGATGCCGGTTGCTGCAAGAGGACCAACCATAATTGGGAGGACATTCCTTGGATCAAACGGGTCTTTCATGTCCCATTCTCCAGGAGCCACAGCTAAGTCCCAGAATATGGCTGTGCCCATACCGTAACCGCCGCCGAACTCTTCATATTTTGCTGTATCTATTGTGCTGACCGATTTATCAGTCAGATTAACTCTTAATATCTTTCCTGTGTATCCGTTTCCCATGATCTATTCCCCCTTTCCCTTGCTGTTGTCAGAGTCCTGTTTTAAAAAGCTTCCAAAGTCCCTTGGCGGAGGGGGCGGCGGGGCCATGTCAACATCATATCCGTTTACATCTTTCTGGGAAGGTGGTTCATGAACAAGTTTCAGAGCCTTTGCAGGACAACCGGATACGCATGCCTGTTCGCCGTCCGGGCCTCCCTTGTGTTTCCAGAACGGGGTATCAATGCAGAGGTCACATTTCATGGCAATCTCCTTTTCCGGGTTCCATACGGTTCTGTGCGGTCTCTGTGGGCAGGATTCAATACAGGTTTTACAGCCCACGCATACCTCAGGGTCAATTACCCTTACATTGCCATTTTTTGTATCAACATGACATGCGCCTGTTGGGCAGTTCTGGACACAGATTGGTGTTACACATTGTCTGCATACAGACATCACAATATCATAGGGATATTTTGTAAAGGAGGGGGCATCTCTGATTATCTGTATCCTGGAGAGTGACGGCGAAGCCACACCTTCATGCGACATGGAACAGGCATACATGCAGCTCTGGCAGCCTAGGCATATCCTGCTGTCATATACGATATATCCTTTTGACTGTTCATAGGATCTGTTTTGAGGTTCAGACGCTGTCGATTCAGATATTGAGGCATAGGCGCCGATGGTGCCGATCGCAATAGCAGCGCCTCCGCTCTTTAAGAAATCACGTCTTGAAACCTCCTTTTTGTTCTCTTTGTTTTCTTTCCGTCCAGCCATGTAAAGCCTCCTTTAAGTGCTTTAAAAAATATACAATACTTTATAAATTAATCCACTACTCTTTAAAATTCCGGATTCATATCCTTCCAAGTTTTCCGCTGTTGGCCAGGGTCTTTATCATCCTGTTGAGCCCAAGCCTTTCCATTGTTTTTTTTGTTGGCAAGCCATCTTCTTTATCCCATCCTTCAATGCAGTAGTAATGGGTTTTAAAATCCTCTACACCCTTGCGATCAAGATACATATCAGAAGAGGGGTCTGACCGCCATTTGCCTTTTTCATAAATGGGTACGCCACCATACCTTGCATAACCGGATGCCCCTGGCTTATACATATATGGAAAGAAGTTTTCCGTACTGCGTCTTCTTCCATGCATTACGCGGATAGAGCGTTCAAGTGTAATAATCTTTTTTGCTCTCTGCATCGTCTCTTCAAATGAATCCTTTTTACCTGTTACAGCCCTGTAATAGGCAAGCTCTGTTTCAGGGCTCTCCCTCTCCAGTTCAGGATAGTATATTTCGCAGAGGCACATGGATTCATTCCAGAAGGCTGCATACTGTCTGGCCCAGGCCACCTGTTTTGCCTTATGGGGTGAATAGATGCCTGTTTTCCATGCCTCTTCATCCTTCCAGGCATAGTTGAACATAAAGATATCATCTGTATATGGAATGGTCTTTTTCGAAAGTCTTTCCAGCATCTCTTCCTGGGTCTTTCCTTTGGGCGGGGTCCGCAATGGATACATGAAACCGTGCCAGAGCGGGTCTCCTGCCCCAAGCATATAGGAATAGGCCCAATCTACATAGGGCATTGTCCAGTGGCTTGTTGCGCCCCAGACAGGAAGACGCAGCGCCCCGCTCTCCATATCAGTTTCAAGCCTTCCCCATTTTAAAGCTGCACGGCATGTGCCTTCAGCCAGGGCATCTCCGATACCCGCCCTTCTATTAATCGCATCAATAAATGCCTCGCGAAAGCTCAGTTCACCCCATTGATCCATGGGCAAGGGCGCTGAATCTATCTCTTTGCCCGGCCCCAGAATACCCTGTTCATAGAGATATTGCAGATACCAGCCAATTCCTGTATCAGATGGGACATTTTCATGAAAGAATGAAGGCGCCCCCTTTATTTTTGCAGAATATCTATGCCAGTGGGCTGACCAGCTGCTGAGCCCGCTTTTAATAAGGGCCTCGGCTGCCTTGTCAGCATTATTCTCTCCCCTCTGTTCAAACCAGACTAAACAGGCGCACATGGTCTCACCACCATAATAGTTGCTCCTGCGCCTGTCTCCCTTGATACATGGGGCGCATGCGGCCCTGCCGGGTTTAATAGATGAATTATTGCTGAAGTTCATATGGCGGATCCTGGCGCCTAAAACAGTCTCAGGATCATGAATCTGTATCTTGCCGGTGCCGGTGACGCTGATAGCCTTAAGCTTTTTGGCCCCGAAAACAGCAGCGTGACCACCAATGCGTGCGCTAACGCCACTCCCGGTGATGAGCGCTGCAAGTCGTGATCTGGTTTCACCAGCTGGTCCGATACAGAGAATCTCCGGACGGGCAGTGGTATATTCATCTTCAATCTGCTGCCACTCTTCTCCGAAACGTGTCCGGCCTCCCACCATTGATACTATACGGGATTGTGTTTCCCAGGTGTCCAGCCCCCAGAGTTCTTTTGCCTCCTCTATCTTAACCTTATCATTAATAATGTTTATCCAGACAGGTTTATCTGAGCTGCCTTCGACTATGATGCCGTCCCAGCCGGCAAGCTTCATCATGGTTCCAAACCTGCCTCCAAGATTGCCACGGGCGAATTCAGAGGTTGGAAATGTTTCAGGAGACATGCCACAGACACTTGTTCTCCCTGCGCCGGGAACACCCGTTGCAGCAAGCGGGCTCGCCATGACAGGGATGACATTATGCGGGTCATAAGGGTCTTTCATATCCCAATCGCAAGGCGCTACGGCTAAATCCCAGAAGATTGCTGCTCCGATCCCGTAGCCACCACCAAACTCCTCATACCTTTCCGTATCAATTGTACTGATTGACCCTGATGTCAGATTACATCTCAATATCTTTCCTGTAAATCCGCCTGTCAAAAAATAACTCCTGATCTTTTTTACATCACTTCGTTAGTTACCATCCGGAAAGAGGTAATTTCCGGATTGAGCCTATAGCCAGGCCATAATTTTTATTGCTTCAAGCCAATAGCTTTAGGCTGATAGCTTTTATTAACATTTCCCGAGCGCTGCCAGTATCTTATCAGGAGTTGCAGGCGGTTCTATCCATTTATTAATCGCATTGGCTATTGCACACACAGGAAGTAACGGCGCAGCCATACAGTGGCTTATACCTGTAGCGCCATAGCAGGCGTTTCCGCTCCTTGTTTCAACCGCATAGGTGCCAACCGGCCCCATATCCAGCATCGTGGGCTTTTTGTATTCAAACATGTTTGTGCTTAGTTTTACCCCTGTTTTTTTATCATAAATGAACTCCTCTGTTAACCCGCCGCCGTGGGCGAAAAACATGGCCTGGTAAAGCTGGCCTTCAAAGGAGGTCATCCTCAGCACCTTGCCGGGGTCGCACACAACAACATATTTAAGCACCTCTACCTCTCCGGTTTCCGTATCAACAGCCACCTCGCAGTAGCTTGTATTCATCGTGTCAAGGATATGGCCGCCCCTATGCCATGTGGTCTCAGGCGGCCTGCCAAAGTATGTTGCAGTGATATCAAGGTCATGGTCTCCGAACCCCTCATCAGCGATAAACTTGCCAAAAGGAAAGGCCTTGCTAGGATCGGATTTCAGATAAACCATTGTATCCTTTGTATCGAGGTCCTCTGGCCGGATTTTTGGCCCTGCAGGTTGGGGGGCTCCGAGCATCCCTGCGCCGCCTCCGTTAAAGGCACTTGATTTTGCCGCCAGTTCAAGAAGCAGTTTTTTGCATCTTACAGCAGCCTCCTTCATTACCCAGGCCGAGGCGGTTGTGCCGTCGCTGCCTCCTCCAACAGGGGTAAAGATGGCCTTATTGTCATAGAGCAAGATTACATCCTCTATCTTTGCACCCATCTCTTCTGCTACTACCAGGGCGCATGCATCAGCTGCATAGACCCCCATCCACGGGCCTTTAAGAGGCACATACACCTTGTTATCAGCCTGTATTGTAACTGTTGCCGTGTATGGCTGCTGGGCATGCCTTGGCGACTGGGCATACCTGAAACTCAGGCCGTGCATCCTGCCGTCAGGGAGCCTTTTTGTTCCGGCCTTGTGCCATTTCCAGTTCATTGCCCTTTTCCCTATATCAATACATGCCAGAAAACCAGGCGGTATGCCTGGGTCCTGCTGTGAAGAGGGGCCATGTATGTTTTTAAGGGCGACATCGATAACATCCATATCAAGTTTTTCTGCAACAATCTGTTCTGCTATGGTCATGGCGTCCCAGTTAAATGGTGATGTCTGGCTGCCTGTGTTCTTTCCGGAACTGGTATAGACACTCTGGTAACTGCTTTTAAGGTTAACACACTTTGTGGTATTAAACGGGCTGAACATAGCCTCAAATGAGCCCATGGAAAAGGGCTGCGCCCCAACCCCTGGCGCACCTGAGTCGCCAATAGTGCTCTCTTCAACTGCCGTGATGGTGCCATCCTTTTTAAAGGCGATTTTCGTATGGGAATATCTCTGGGGATTGGCAGGGTAGTAATCATGGTTCCTTTCATTTACACAACGGACAGGGCGACCAGTCCTTTTTGAGAGCAGCGGCGTAATAAGCTGTGAACGGCGTATAAACCAGTCGCAGTACTTGCCTCCCTGAAAGGTTGTTCCGCGATAGAGCTTGTCAAAATGAAGGTTGTACATTGGCAGAAGCTGGAATGAACCCCATGTGGGGCATACACCCTCAATATATAATGTGGGGCCGGGGCTGCCCAGAGGGTCCTGTGCCCACCATGATACACTCCCGTTTGGATTTGGCACATGCGAGGCAGTCTTTGAATGGCCCCAATCAAATTCGACAATATGATCCGCCTCTTTAAATGCCTTTTCAACATCCCCTGTAGTGTAGGGCTTGCCCGACAACTGTTTGGGATCAATACGCACTATCGGCGCACCCTCCTTAAGGCCATCCCTGGGGTCTACTATGGTGGGAATGACCTCCCAGTCTATCTTGAGGAGCTTTAATGCCTCATCGCATATCTCCGGCGTCTCAGCAACAACCACACATCCGATCTCCTCATCTTCAGTATCAGATTCATTGGTGATCAGGGGTTCCCGTGTGCCCTTCATGGCCCTTACTTCAGGGTCTTCCCATGTGATGATATCAATCACGCCGGGAAGCTTCATGGCCTTAGCTGTGTCAATGCTGTTTATCCTTGCACGTCCATACGGGTTTCTTAAAAATTTGGCATGAAGCATGTTCGGAGCAACATAATCACTCCCGTATTTTGCCATGCCGGTTGCAATGGAATAAGAAAGTCTGCCAGGGATGTTTGCCTTTCCAACTGCCTTGAACTCAGTTCTCTGACCGTTACTTCCATCAAGATCTGCCATGCTGCCCCCCAAAAGTTAAATATTTTTAGTATAAAAAATTAATACCGGAGCCCATAGACGAATAAAAGGAGAACAAAATAACGTTTAATTGCAAATATTATGCAGTTACGTTAATGGAAACGCAGTATATGGATTAAAATATTCCATGTCAATGAGAATACCTTTTATCCGTATGGACACTAAATTATTTTGATCCCGATACAGGAGGGTAGGGGTCTGTATCTGCCTTATCCTTTTCTTTGGTTACAGACGCCTTTTTCATATCCCTGGGGATTGGTACCGGCTTTGAGGTATCAACTGTAAGAGACATACCCGAATAATCAAATTTTGTCTCCTTATCCATAGCGCCCTGTACAGTTGCAGCCGGCGTTGATTTTCTATTCAT
The DNA here is from genome assembly GCA_964460435.1 of uncultured Desulfatiglans sp. Lineage (GTDB taxonomy): Bacteria > Desulfobacterota > DSM-4660 > Desulfatiglandales > HGW-15 > JAAZBV01. The sequence goes on along the minus strand of CAYWRH010000043.1, from coordinate 15,012 downwards.
TATCTGGTGCCTGAAAAACAGCAGCACTATTATTACCACTATTGAGAGGGCTACAAGAAAGGTGGCGATTTTCATCAATATTTTTTGCATGCTCCGAAAGTCCATTGTTTTTGTCTCCTGATATATTGTTCTGTCTTTAATGAGAATATAAGGGGCTATATGATTTATGTCAATTTAATCCATGCCATAGCTGAGTTTTGAAAAATCATTGTATTTAAAACATCTCCCTGCTCATCTTGTCTATCTCAACATTAACAGCATCATAAACACCCGGAAATGTACTGCCAGGGCCTCCTGCTGCAAGGCACGGTATATAGTAAAGTTTGCCATTGTTTGTGCATGCCCTTCTAACCTCACGTGCAACAAGTTCAGAGCTCCAGTCAGGCCGGTCAATAGCCCCGTTATCAAGATCGCCCATGAATGAAATCTGGCCCCCATATCTTTTTACCAGTTCAGGCACATTATTTGTTGTGACACAACCCTGAAAAACATCTATTCCTACATCGATCATGGCAGGGACAAGGTTTGCAGCATATGAGTCGCTGTGATGCACAATAACCTCTACACCGTTTGCCTTGTAGAACCCGTATATCTTTTTGTATGACGGAACAATAAATTCGTTAAACATCTGAGGAGACAGGAATGAAGAACGGTGGCTGCCCCAGTCATCATGATGCAACATGGCATCAGGATGAAAATTATCACATAGCAGTTTTGCATAATCAAGTTCATACTCTGTTATATAGTCTATGAGTTCCTTCATGGCGTCAGGCTCCTGGTAGAAATTGATCATGCAATCTTCCATGCCCATCAGGTAATGGAGCTGTTCAAACAGGCCGGGCGCTATAAGGCAGGTTAAAAAGAGTTCATTTCGGTCTATTGCATCTGCGGCAGGTTTAAATTTATCCCATTCTTTCTGAGGATAATCAAGCCTCGGCGCCTTAACGGTCTCTCTCCATCTTGTGATATCCCTGACTACCTTATGTTCATCGTCATGCACAGGGAATGGTCCGGGTGTGTTTGCCTGGAATTTTATTGTTACCCCCCATCCATTCTTTACAGCAGGGCCGCCCGGCACAGGAAAGGGATAGGCTGATGAAACAGGGTTCGCCCAGATGAATCCAAACGGCTCAAACTGTTTTACAAATCTGTCAGGATTGCCTCCCCTGATAGTCTCCATGAAATTCTGCCTCTTTGTCAGCATTTTTCTCACTCCTTTTCAATGATTAATTATCAATGATCAGTTGAAAATAAACATTGAACATTGGCCGTTGCTCATTGTTTATCCACCCTGACAGGGTTGTTAAAAAGCTCAAGCCTCCTTTTTATCTCAGGCATGGCTTTCCGCGCTGCATCTATGCCTGCCTGCATGCATCGTTTTTTCTGGGTAAAATCCATGGGCCCGACATCGCCAACCTCGGGTGTAATCAGCACATCAACATCTTTTGCCTTGTATGAGTCTATCTTGTTGCTCATTATGGCAATGGCCTGAAGCGTAATAGAGACCAGATTGCCTGTGTCTCTGTTTTGAACCGATTTGCCTATTGAGACAACAATAACAAGGTTTGCCCCGTTCTGATAGGCGATTTCAGGGGCAATATTTCCCAGAACACCTCCATCAATCAGCTGCCTGTTATTGTATGATAGCGGTATGAATACACCGGGTATAGAGCATGAGGCACGGACTGCCTTGCTGACAGGACCTGAAGAGAAGATTACCGGTTCGCCTGTATTAAGATCAGCAGCAACCGCATAAAAAGGTATCTTTAGCTGCTCTATGTTCTGGACAGGTATCTTTGTATTGACAAATTGTTCAAGTTTATCGCCTTTAACAGGCCCCCTTGATGAGGACAAGATCGAAAAATCAAAGATATCCTCCTTTTGCAGCAGAAAAGAGCTCCATTCCAGTTCGAATGAATCAGGTCTGGAGGCATACATGGCGCCGATAAGGCTGCCAACACTGGTGCCCACGATCATATCTATGGGTATCTTTTCCTGTTCAAGGGCGCGTAAAACGCCGACATGCGCAAACCCTCTGGCTGCGCCCCCTCCGAGAACCAGGGCAACCTTCGGTTTAATATAAACATAGAGAGGTTCCGGCTCGATAACTACAGGAGGCTCCTTTTTTACAGTACATCCGGAGAATATAAAAGTAATAAACAGAATGGAATTTATTATCCTGGTCAACCCTGGTAAAGACATGTCACCCTCTTGTAAAAAAATAGTGGAATATAGCCTGCTAATTCTGCATAAGGCATTCTGAATGTCAATATCAGTGTTTCAGAAACAGGGGCCATCTGAAACGACCTTTAAATATTTTTAACCGCGAAAGGCGCGAACAGCTCGAAATTGTTTTATTTTTTTAGTAATAAACAGTTTTTGTTCGTGTCTTTCGTGTGGTTCGCGGTTATGTTGCAAAACTCAGGTATCAAGTTTACCCTACTGCAAGGCCATGCAGAAATGTAGAGATCATAAAGAGCACAAAGGCTGAAATGAGTACAGCTATGGAGGATTTTATAATATAGCTGTAGCTCCCACCGATATTTGCCTTGAAATAATCCCTTGTAACAGCAAAGCAGAGGTGCACAGGTGAAAGCATCATGCCCATGTATCCGGACGTGTATGCAAGCGCTGCATATGAAAGATACATATAGGTGTCATCCGCGGGGAAGAGGGGTATTATGAGCGGAAATGATGCACCTACAAAACCCACTGCTATTCCAAGGATAATGCCTGAGAAAAAGGGCATGATTATTACAAGAAGGACAGGGGGGATACCGTATGTAATGAGTTCATCTCTTATGCCGGTAACCGCACCGGAGTCTGTCATCACACCCTTAAAAAGCATGATAGCGGCAATAAGAAAAAGCATGGTGAGATTTGATCTCCCGAAGGTTGCCTTTACAAGGCCTGAAGGGGCTATCCGGTTTGTGCGGCAGACCCATAGAATGGCCGCCACAAGGCCTATAATAACAGGGGTAAGTAAAGGCACATGGATATCCGGACTGATCATATGAGAAAGCCTGATAAGGACTGTTATAACAATAATAGCAAGCACAATTATTTTGATGGGCATTATCTCATATATGAATGCCTTTACCCCCTGCATGGTAATGCGGCCTTCCATATTTGATGAGGCCCTGTCCATTGGTTTAAGAATAAAATAATAACCTGCACCTGTAGAGAGAATGGTCATTGGCACTGCAAAGAGCATATAGCGCCATGTCTCGACATTGAGTAGCGCAATGGCGAGGATCACCCCCGGATAAAGGGGCCACCAGTATTCCCATATATGCCTGAACCAGTAATTGAGTGCAGTCTTGTGTTCGGGTGTAGCCTTTACCATTGAAAGCGATTCATCCACCATTGGGGCAGAAAAGAGCGCCCCTCCGGGCATGGGTAAAAGCCCTATCAGGGCGGACATTACTGTTCCAACAACCCTTGCATCCCTTGCAATGCGGGTAAAGCTTACAACGAGCCGCTTCATGTGCCCGCTTTTACCCATGATATCGCTCATGACCATTATGAGCCAGACAATAACGGCAAGGCTTATGGTCTGCTGATCTATTACGCTTTTATAAAGGCAGGTAGTCAGTTTTAAGGGGGGTAAACCCATCCATACACCAAGAACGATAGCACCGGTGAGTAATGAGACTGCCAGTTGAATCTTAAACCTGTTAAGTAACAGGATACCTGCAAATATAATTATTACTTTGATTAAGACTGGTACTGCAAATTCCATTATTTAAAGAGCCTGTTACTGTAGCTTGCCTCGATTGTTTTTACTATGCGTGTAAGGAAAAGGTTCACAGGCGCAGGTATGCCTGCCTTTTCACCCTCCCTCTGGATAGCGCCGTTTATAAAGTCTATCTCAGTGGCCCTTTTATTAAGCACATCCTGGAGCATGGAGGAAATATTATTGGAGGTATTTTTGCATACCTCAAGCACCTTTTCCATTGGGTCTGGATAGGGAAGGGTAATATTTAATGCCTCTGAGACCTTAACCGCCTCATCCACAGCATCCTTCATGATATTGAGGGTGCCCTCATACACGGGGAGCTGACCGTTCTTAAGGCCTGTTATCGCTGTAAGGGCATTTATGCCGGCATTGATAACAAGTTTACCCCAGATCAGGTCATCAATATTGTCAGCAGATTCTGCATTGAAACCGGCACTGTTAAGCGCGCTGACAAGGGCGTTAAGTTTCTCGTCTGCACCCCTGACAGGGCCAAGTATAGTGCTGCCTGTGCCGGCATGCCTTACCCTGCCGGGGCCAAGGGATGTGGCCCCTTCTGAGGTTACACCTCCAGTCACCCTGTTCCCTGTGATCTCTTCGATTATCTCCCTGTTTCCAAGACCGTTCTGGAGGGTGGCGATCATGGTGTTTTTGTCTGCAATACCTTTGACCGCCATTGCAGCCTCTTTAGTCTTCCCGGATTTGACAAAGATGATGACTATATCAGGCCTTAAACCTGACGGGTCAGCAGTAACCGGCACCTTTGCGGAATATTCTCCTGATAGACCCTCAACAATAATGCCCTGTCTGGTGATCTCGATAGCTCTATTAATATTGTAATCCAGAAGTGTAACATGGTACCCGGTATTATAAAGGCGCGCTGCAAAGAGGCATCCCATTGCGCCCGGCCCCACTATCAGGATTTCCATCTGCATCCCCTAGAGCTTTTCCGCCTCTCCCTTATCCATACTGAATACATGCTCCGGCCCTGGGAACTTCCCGGTTTCCACATCTGTCTTGTACTGTTTTATTGCATCCTTTATCATTGGCGCAAGTTTCAGGTATTGTTTAACAAATTTTGGCGTAAATCTTTCGTAGAGCCCCAGAAGGTCATGATATACAAGCACCTGTCCGTCACAGGCAGGGCCGGCGCCTATGCCGATGGTCGGGATATTCAATTCATCTGTTATGCGTGCTGCAAGTGAGTCGGGTATGCATTCAAAAACGATCATGAATGCCCCTGCCTCTTCAAGGTCTTTGGCAGCATGGAGTATCTTGCGGGCGCTTGCTGCATCCTTGCCCTGCACCTTGTAACCGCCCAGCATTGTAGCGGTCTGGGGAGTAAGGCCAAGATGTCCGCAAACCGGTATCCCTGCCTTTACAATTGCATTTACCGTCGGGGCCATCTCGCTGCCGCCCTCAAGCTTTACGCTGTCACAGTTCCCCTCCTTCAGGAACCTGCCCGCATTCTCAACGGCCTTTTCAATGCTCACCTGGTAGGACATAAAGGGCATGTCACAGATAATAAAGCCTGATTTTACTGCCCTGCTTACAGCCCTGCAATGGTGAAGCATCTCATCCATTGTCACAGGCACGGTCGAGTCGTAGCCGAGCATGACATTTCCGAGGGAGTCACCTATAAGAATGGTATCAATTCCTGCCTGGTCTACCAGGGTGGCAGCAGAATAGTCATAGGCCGTCAGCATGGTTATCTTTTCACCATTCATCTTTTTCTGTCTGAGCCTTGCGAGTGTCATTTTTTCATTTATCATTTATCTCTCCTCTTTTTAGGTTCGGCTACATTGAACTGACAAAATAATAGTATTAATACCGTAATATTGTCAATAACAAGTCAGGCTTGACTTGTCACACAGGGGGCTTAAGGGAACAATTGCCTTGACAAGGTTCCTCTTATAACTATATGAATTAAATAACATCAGACAGAAGGGAAAGACAAAAATGTTTATTAAACCTGATAACTGGAAGGATCTTTCTTCGGATGAAAAACTCAATAGAAGGCTTGACCACATGGTATCCCTTGAAGGGATTAATTTCAGGGATGAAGATGCAGCCAGGGCCTATCAGGAAAGAGTAACCATAATCCGCGATGCATTTGAACTGAAAAGGATACCTTCAAGGATTCCTGTTATCCCCATGATAGGCGAATATGCGCTCCGTTATTACGGTCTCTCCCCGTATGACAAGATGTACAACCAGGAAGAGGCAATGGAGGCGCACCTGAAATTCAATATGGAGTTTCAACCTGATAATGCCTCATATATTGAGGCCTTTTCAGGCAGGCTTTTTGAGATACTTGACTATAAACTCATTAAATGGCCGGGACATGGTGTGCCAAAGGAGAGCGGATACCAGGTTGTTGAAAGGGAATACATGATAGCGGATGAATATGGCCATCTTATGAATGACCCGTCTGATTTTCTAATGCACAAATACCTTCCCCGCATTTTCGGTTCAATGTCGCCCCTGGCAAATCTGCCTGTGCTTACCCATAACCTTTACGGGATAGGGCCGATGACCTTTCTCCCGTTTTCAACCCCGGAGGTGAAAGATCTCCTTGAAAAACTGCTGAAGGCGGGTGAAGAGAGCGCAAGGGTAATGGGGATAGTGAAAAGGGCGGCCATGAGGGCAAAGGAGGCAGGCTTTCCCATACTTATGGAGGGTTCAGGAACAGCCCCGTTTGATGCCCTGAGTGATACATTAAGGGGCACAAAGGGCATCATGATGGACCTTTACCGAAGGCCTGATACTGTTACAGAGGCCTGTGAAAAATTTCTGCCCATGATGCTTGAGATGGCAATAGCTATTGGTGAGAGGTCTGACAGCCCTATGGTGCTTATTCCCCTGCATAAGGGTGATGACAACCACATGTCTGTGGCGCAGTTTGAAAAATTCTACTGGCCCACACTTAAAAAGCTGATGCTCGGGATCATAGATGAGGGGCTTATACCTGTGCCGTTTGCAGAGGGGAGCTATAACCACCGTCTTGAGATAATATCAGATTTCCCAAAGGGGAAATGCATATGGTATTTTGACAGGACAGATATGCACAGGGCAAAGGATATATTAAGGGATGTCTGCTGTATTATGGGAAATGTGCCCACATCACTGATGCTTGCAGGCACACCGGATGATATAAGGGCATATTGTAAAGACCTTATAGATTTCTGCGGCAAAGGGGGAGGCTTTATACTCACAAGCGGGGCATCAATCGACTACTCAAAACCCCATAATGTGAAGGCTCTTATTGATTTTTGCAAGGAATACGGTGTTTACAGATAGAACAGAAGATAAATTTTGCCTTGACATTATTCCCAATAATTAGGATTCTAGCGCGGTTAGTCTTATATGGAATACTAAATTAGTTTAGGCATTCAGGCTGCGCATATTTAGATTGGTTAAAAATACTGTTAAGTTTGTTATATCTATAATAATTATGAATACGAAATGACTTTAATGACTTTATTAATAAGCTTAAGGAGGGAGGAGACATGTCAGAGTTATCAACTTTATTAGCTGATCTGAAAGAGCAGGAGGCCCTGGATGCAGTCAAAAAGATGCTGGGTGAACATATGGACCCCATGCAGATACTTGCAGAGGCCAGAGAGGGCATGCAGGTAGTGGGACATAGATTTGGGAACGGGGAGTATTTTATACCTGACCTGATATACTCCGGTGAGATATTAAAGGGTATTGCCCAGATGGTTGAACCCTATATCAAGGATTCGGGCACTGAGGCAAAAAAGATCGGAAAGGTAATTATTGCCACGGTGGCAGGCGATATCCATGACATAGGAAAGGACCTTGTCGTGTTTATGCTGGATATAAGCGGTTTTGAGGTATATGACCTTGGCATTGATGTGCCTGTTCAGACTATCGTGAACAAGATAAAGGAGACAGGCGCAACCGTTGTGGGGTTAAGCGGTTTCCTCACACTTGCCTTTGATGCCATGAAAGAGACTATTGATGCTATCAAGGCAGCAGGCCTAAGGGATAACCTGAAGGTTATGATCGGCGGCGGTCAGATAGACGAGGAGGTAAGAAAGTATACAGGCGCTGATGCATATGGAAAGGATGCAATGGCAGCAGTAACACTGGCAAAGGGGTGGCTGTGCTAGCTCTTTAGCTGTGTGATAAAGGGAGATACAGTATCTCCTTTAATGACAGTTGGTGTTCTGTTAGTCATTAAAAACCTCCTGTCTGGGATTCTGGTTTTGAGCCTTTATATAATGAGGGGGAGCGGGTTGAGATTATCTTTGCCCGTTCCTCCTTTTTAGTATATAGATATGTTATTTATAACAAGGGTGTTAATCATAAATTTGTTTGGGGCATGAGATTCCCTTTGGATTTCAAAGTATGAACCTTTAAAAAAGCTGTGAAAGGATCAGGATATGATTATTATCGGAGAAAAGATAAACGGCACCAGGAAACGTGTAAAAGAGGCTATAGCCGCAAAGGATGCGGATTTTATAAAGGAACTTGCATTAAAACAGGTAAAGGCAGGCGTGGATTTTCTTGATGTAAATGCAGGCACATCGCCTGATAAAGAGCCTTCTGACATGATATGGCTGATTAATAACATACAGGAGGTTACGGATGCCACCCTGTGTCTAGACTCTGCCAATCCTGATGCGTTAAAGGCGGGGTTTACTGTTGTAAAGAAGAAACCGATGCTAAATTCCCTGAGTGGTGAAAAGATCAGGATTAACGGGGTTCTTCCACTTGCCTGTGAACATCAGACTGAACTCATAGTGCTTACATGCGATGATGACGGCATACCCGCAACCGTTGAAAAAAGGCTTGAGATACTTGACAGACTCATAGAGATGACAAGAAAGGGAGGGCTGTCTGACAACAAGCTGCATGTTGATCCGCTTGTGGGCACCATATCAACCAGTACTGAAAGCGGCAACATGGCATTTGATGCGATGCGCCAGATAAAAAAGAAATACCCTGATGTCCATATTACAGGGGGCCTAAGCAATATATCCTTTGGTCTGCCTGCCAGGTCAATTGTGAATCAGGCATTTGCCGTGCTCGCTATTGCGGCAGGTATGGACAGCGCTATTATTGATCCTGAAAACCAGGAGCTCAGGGAGATCCTCTATGCGGCTGATGTGGTTTTAGGCAAGGACCGATTCTGCGGGAGATTTACAAAGGCCTTCAGGGCCGGTATAATCGGTAAAAAGAAATAGTGGGTTCCGGGTGTAATATACCAGGATCAGAGGAGATTATGACCGTTAAAAAGATAAAAAACAGGGTTTTAATTGCCAAACCCGGGCTGGACGGGCATGACCGCGGGGCAAAGATCATAGCAAGGGCGCTGAGGGACAGTGAATTTGAGGTTATCTACACAGGCATACGTCAGACTCCTGAAGAGATAGTTTCAACAGCAATTCAGGAGGATGTTGCCGTTATCGGGCTTTCTTCGCTTTCAGGTGCCCATCTCAGGCTCTTTCCGGCTATTGTGACAGAACTAAAAAAAAGGGGAGCATCAGATATACGGGTGCTGGGTGGCGGAATTATACCTGATGATGATATTGAGACGCTGAAGGCGGCAGGGATAGATGCCATATTCACACCGGGCGCACCCCTTGCTGAAATCATTGAGGCCTTTAAAAAGGCGTGTGATAAATTTTATGGCAGAAAAGAGGCAGAATAATTTTCTGCCCTTAAAATCAATCTATTGAACAGGACAGTGTCAAGGATAAGGTGTAATGACAAAAGACAAGCGGATTACAGAATGGGAACAAAATGAGCTTGCAAAAAACCTTGCAAGGTCTCCTGAAAGGAAAGAACATTTCAGAAACCACGGCAATGAGGAGATACCGAGGATATTGTTCCCGGAAAAGCTGGATGATAAATATATATCTGACATCGGTTTTCCAGGCAGATATCCCTTTACAAGGGGTGTTCAGCCCACCATGTACAGGGGCCGCCTCTGGACAATGAGGCAGTATGCAGGTTTTTCAACCGCCGTTGAAACAAACAAAAGGTTCAGGTATCTACTTGACCAGGGCACAACAGGTCTTTCTATTGCCTTTGATCTTCCAACACAGATAGGGTACGACTCTGATGACCCCATGAGCATAGGCGAGGTTGGCAAGGTCGGTGTGGCAATAGACTCACTCTATGACATGGAGGTGCTTTTTAAAGGCATCCCTCTGGACAAGATTTCCACCTCCATGACAATAAATGCCCCTGCTGCTGTTCTTCTGGCGATGTATATCGCCCTTGGTGAGAAGCAGGGCGTTTCATCTGATAAACTCCAGGGGACAATCCAGAACGATATACTCAAGGAGTATGTTGCAAGAGGCACATACATATTTCCACCAAAACCCAGCCTGCGTATCATTACTGATATATTCCAGTATTGCAGCAGGCACCTTCCATCCTTTAATACAATATCCATATCAGGCTACCATATCAGGGAGGCCGGCTCCACTGCGGTTGAAGAGGTTGCATTTACCCTTGCAAACGCATGCGCCTATGTTCAGGCTGCAATAGATGCAGGCTTATCAGTGGACAGCTTTGCAAAGAGGCTTGCATTCTTCTTTAATGCCTCAACGAGCATCCTTGAGGAGGTGGCAAAGTTCAGGGCAGCAAGAAGACTCTGGGCAAGGATCATGAAGAACAGGTTTAATGCAAAGGAACCGTCAAGCCAGATGATGAGGTTTCATACACAGACCGCAGGTAATACCCTTACAGCCCAGCAGGTGGACAATAATATCGTGAGGGTTACCATACAGGCCCTTGCTGCGGTTCTCGGGGGCACACAGTCGCTTCATACCAACTCAAAGGATGAGGCGCTTGGACTCCCCACAGAGGATTCAGTTAGAACCGCATTAAGAACCCAGCAGATTATCGCCTTTGAATCAGGCGCAGCAGACACCATCGACCCCCTTGCAGGCTCATACTATATAGAGGATATGACCGATAAGATAGAGCGACAGGCAACAGAATTGATGGAAGAGGTTGAAAGGCAGGGCGGTGTAATCGCTGCCATTGAAAAGGGCTTTATCCAGAGACATATAGAGGCATCTGCCTATGAGTACCAGCAGGAGATAGAAAAAAAGGAGCGTGTAATTGTCGGGCTCAACCGGTTCCAGTCAGAGGAGGGGGCAAAGCCAGCTGTACTGAAGATAGACCCGGAGGTGGAAGAGAACCAGGTGAAAAATTTGAGGCAGCTTAAGGCAAAACGGGATAATAAAAAGATCAATGAAGCACTTTCTGCGCTGAAAGAGGCAGCTTCGGGCAGCGCAAACCTGATGGAGCCCATCCTTGCAGCGGTAAGGGAATATGCCACTCTCGGCGAAATATGTAATGTTTTACGTGAGGTTTTCGGAGAATACCGTTATAGGGGTTAGGGATGATACAGAAGATTGATCATATAGGCATAGCTGTAAAGTCTATTGAACAGGCAAGGGGTTATTTTGAGAACACCCTGGGTTTAAAATGCGAAGGTGTTGAGATCGTTCATTCCCAGAAGGTAAAAACGGCCTTCTATGCGGTTGGCGAGGTGCATCTTGAACTGCTTGAGCCTATATCTGAAGAGAGCACTGTCGCAAAATTTTTAAGTAAAAACGGAGAGGGTGTACATCATATAGCCTTCAAGACAGATGATGTTGATGCGCAGTTAAAACAGGCTGAAAAATGCGGTTGCAGCCTTATCAATAAAACGCCTGTTGATGGCGCAGGCGGAAAGCAGGTTGCATTTCTGCATCCAAAATCAACATGCGGGGTATTAACGGAGTTCTGTTTCAAGATAGAATAGCAGGCTAAAATGGCAGACAAACTTGACGAGTTATTCAGGCTGCGTGAGCAGGCGGCCCTTGGCGGCGGTCCCGACCGGATTAAAAAACACAAGGAAAAGGGGCGGCTCACCGCAAGGGAGAGGATAGAGCTTTTCCTTGACAGGGGGAGCTTTGAAGAATTTGACATGTTCAAATCCCACAGGTGCCTTAATTTCGGGATGGAAAGCAGGGAATTTTTGGGCGATGGTGTGGTTACAGGTCATGGGACTGTTAACGGGAGGCAGGTATTTCTCTTTTCCCATGACATGACTGTTTTTGGCGGCAGCCTTTCAGAGACCTTTGCCGAGAAGATCTGCAAGATAATGGATCTTGCAGTCAAAAATGGCGCGCCTGTCATAGGTTTTAATGATTCGGGTGGAGCAAGGATACAGGAGGGCATTGAAAGCCTGGCAGGCTATTCAGATATCTTCCTGAGAAATGTAATGAGTTCAGGTGTTATCCCCCAGATATCGGTTGTTTTCGGGCCATGCGCCGGAGGCGCTGTCTATTCTCCTGCCCTTACTGATTTCACAATAATGGTAAAGAAAAACGGATATATGTTTCTTACAGGGCCAAGGGTTGTAAAGGCGGTTACCCATGAGAATGTCAGCACAGAAGACCTTGGTGGCGCCTCTGTTCATACGGTAAGGAGCGGTGTGGCCCATCATGCTGCTTCATCTGATCAGGAGGCTATAGAGTATGTAAAGGATATGCTTTCATATTTTCCGCAAAATAACAGAGAAAGCCCCCCTTTTATTGAGAGCAGTGATCCCTCTGACCGTACTGAGATGGAATTGAACCGGATCATCCCTGAGGTTTCAAGCAGGGTCTATGATATGAAACAGATTATAAAAATGACGGTTGATAACAGCATATTTCTTGAGGTGCACTCAAAATATGCCACCAACCTGATAGTAGGTTTTGCCAGATATGGCGGGTTCCCGGTCGGTGTTGTTGCAAATCAGCCCCGTTCTCTCGCAGGTGTGCTTGACAATAATGCATCTGTAAAGGGGGCAAGATTTGTGAGATTCTGCGACTGTTTCAATATACCGGTTGTCACATTTGTTGATGTGCCGGGATTTTTACCCGGGACTGCGCAGGAATATAACGGCATTATCAAGAACGGCGCAAAGATGCTTTATGCATATGCTGAGGCCACTGTGCCGAAGGTAACCATCATTACCAGAAAGGCTTATGGCGGGGCATACTGTGTTATGTCATCAAAGCACTTGAGGGGTGATATAAACTATGCATGGCCAACAGCCGAGATAGCGGTTATGGGGTCAAAAGGGGCGGTTGAAGTGCTCTACAACAACTATTACAGCACAGACCGTGAAAGTTTTCTTGCAGAAAAAGAGAGGGAATACTCGGAACTGGTCGCCAACCCTATTGTTGCGGCAAAGCGAGGGTATATTGATGATATAATAGAACCCGCCATGACCAGACCTAAAATCATCAAGGCGCTGAGGATGCTTAAGAAAAAAATCGAAACAAACCCGGTTAAGAAACATGGAAACATACCTTTATAAAGGGATATAACCTATGAAGTTCCTTATTGTTGATGATGACGCTGTAAGCAGGCAGATCCTCATAAAGATACTGTCGGAATATGCAGAGTGTGAATCGGCAAAAAATGGGGTTGAGGCATTATCCATCTACAAAAAGGGGTTTGACGACTGGGCCCCCTTTGATCTTATAACCCTTGACATTAGCATGCCTGAGATGGATGGCAAAAAGGTTCTGCAGACCATCCGTGCCATTGAGAATGAGAAGAGGGTCCCAAAAGACAAGAGGGTCAAGATACTTATCTCTTCAGCCCAGAAAGAGAGGGAGACTATTCTTGAATGTGTCCAGATGGGCTGTGATGATTACATATCAAAACCCTTTGACAGAGAGATAATCCTGAAAAAGATCCATAAACTTGGGTTGCCAGTACCTCAGCATGATGGTTTAAAGATGACAGGGGAAGGATCTGTTGCCGAAGATAGAGCGCCAGAGGGGAGAAAGACGATAAGTGAAGATGACAGGAGAATACTGAAGGAGAGTATCCAGAGGATTGTACACAGATTCAAGACAGGCAATATAGAGCTGCCAGTGCTGCCGCAGATTATTGATGATGTAAGAAAGGTAATGCTGAGCCCCACTTCCACAATTGATGATCTTGCAAAGGCCATTGAAAAGGATTCTGTTATCTCTATCAGGATAATAGCAGGGGCAAATTCGCCCTTTTACAGGGGCACGGAAAAGATAACCACACTTGACAAGGCAATAATGAGGCTGGGTTTCAGGGAGACCGGGAGCATAATTAATGCCATAACAAACAAAAATCTTTATGATACAAAGGACCCGGTGCTCAAGTCTCTTATGGAAAGACAGTGGATGCACTCCCTTGTCTCTGCATATGCTGCAAAGGGCATTGCACAGCGGCTTCAGCTGGATAAGGCGGATTATCTCTTTCTGCTTGGGCTTACACATGATATCGGCATGGTGCTCCTGTTAAGGCATCTTGACAGCAGTTTTTTTGACAAAGAGGCATCAAAGATAAATGAAATATACCCTGTCGCACAGAAGGTTCATACGGAATTCGGCGCCGCAATAGTTAAAAGGTGGGGGTTCTCGGATGATTTTATAAGGATAATCCTGCTTCATGACGGAGATAGGTTTAATGCAAATACACCAAAAGAGGCACTCATAGTGAACCTTGCCTTTAACATGGCATACAGGCTTGGATACGGGATATTTGATATTGAACCTGATCTGGCTCAGCTCGACTCCACAAGGCTCCTAATGATAAGCCCTGATTCCTTTGATGATATTTTAGACAATGTAAGGGAAAATATTTCAGGGGCATCCGATATATTTTAATGCCCCTGTTATGGCAAATCACCTTGTTGCTATTTTATATTATGGCATGTGGTGCATTTTCTGTAGGCCAGGTTGTCATCCTTGAATATCCTTTTTTCACTGTGGCAGCCCTTGCAGTTTTTATGATATGCAGCCTGTAGCCTGGGTCTGTTTTCCCTCTTTTCAATAGGGTCATGACAATCTGCACATTTTTTCATTTCACCCCAGGGCGACCAGATATTTTTTTTATCTTCAGTGTAATCATGATGACATTCCCAGCATGAGATCTTATAATCCCTGGCATGTTTTACATGTTCAAACCGTGAGGGACCCTTTCTGTCGATCCTGTAGCCCTTATTATCAATAATGATAGTCTCATGGTTCTCTTTTATATGAGCTATTTCTCTGGCCTCTCCTTCACCCTGGGCCGAGATGTTATTTGAATATAAAATAGATAAACAGACAGAAAAGATAAATAGAGAGACGATTGAAATAAACTTGCGGTAAAAAACCGGCTTATGATCAACACTCATTACAGATTCTCCAGTATAGATGCATTATTAAACAATATTCAGCCAGCAACCGGCTATAAACAAATTGAATGTGCCGGAAAAACAGCGC
>CAYWRH010000042.1:0-26890 GCA_964460435.1 uncultured Desulfatiglans sp. | reverse complement strand
GTTCATTCCTGGCATTTCAACTGCCTTTCGATATAAAGAATGAGGGGGCGCGCATCGCAGCAAATAAACAAACGGCGGGGCTTGATGCAGGGTGGGTAAAACCCGGTAACATCCACCTTACCATGGTTTTTCTGGGTGACATGGCAGAAAGGGATATGCCTGCTATTATCGCCTCCACAGATAATGCCCTGAAAGGCACAACCCCTTTTGATATCAGCCTTTCAGGCATGGGCCTCTTTCCTGATATAAGAAGGCCAAGGGTCATGTGGCTCGGGCTAAATGGCGAGATGGAGAGGCTTTCTGCATTAAGGGATAGGCTCCAGGCGCCCCTTGCGCCTTTTGGTGTTGAGCAGGAAAAAAGACCATTTACCCCGCATCTTACCCTTGCAAGGTTCAGGAGGCCTGTTAAGGACGCCACATTACTTATAAGGCTGATAGACAAATACAGGGATATTGCAGGACCAGAGGGGAGGCTTGATGAACTTGTACTCTTTAAAAGCGACCTCAGGCAGGGTGGTTCTGTATATACAAAAATCCATACCTGGCCCCTGGCATAATTAATTATAGCAGGCTGATGCAGGGTGAACCAATGGCAAATCAGGCACTTAAAGGGAAAACAGAAAATTGTCTGCACTTTCCTCTCTGTGGCGGGTGCAGTCACCTTGATCTTCCTTATAATGAGCAGCTCTCCATAAAAAGGGAGGCTCTTATTAAAATGTTTGAGTCCGTTAATATCTCTATTCCTCCTGTTATCAAAAGCCCTGAAGCCTATTATTACCGCCATAAGGTACAGCTTCCGTTTGGCCTTACAGGCAAAGGCAGAATAAAACAGCCTGTACTGGGCTGTTACGAGGCAAATTCTCACCGCGTTGTTGATCAGCATATGTGCCTTATCCAGGATAGGGACTGCACCACAATTGTTAATACGGTAAGAAAATGGGCGGCAGATACAGGGCTTACCATATATGACGAGAAGAGAGGCTCAGGGTTTTTAAGACACCTGCTTATCCGCAGGGGAAACGGGACAGGCGAGATACTGATCGGTTTTATAACAAATGGTGAACGGCCTAAAGGGAGCCGGAACATCTCAAAGATCCTTCTTGAAAGGGTTGAGAGGGCCGCTCTTCTTAATAGCCATGTTGTCGGGATTGTGCAGAATATCAACAGCCGCTTTACCAATGTTGTGCTAGGCAATGATGAGGTTATCTGGTGGGGCAGGCCATACATAAAGGAGAAGATGGGAAAGTGGCATTACCGCATAGGTCTTTCCACCTTTTTCCAGGTAAACCCGTTTCAGACACCACGGCTGTATAATGAGGTGCTTGATCATGTGCCGGAAGGTTCACATGTTTTGGACTGCTATTGCGGGGCAGGTAGCATTGCCCTCTGGGTATCTAAAAAGGCAGGATATGTAATGGGTATAGATGAAAACCCTTCATCTATAAGGGATGCCCGTGCAGCAGCCACATATAACAGTGCGAAAAACTGCGCCTTTAAACAGGGAGATGTGGAAAAGGAGCTGGTAACAATCTCACGTCATGACTATAACTGTGTGATATTTGACCCGCCCAGGGCCGGTCTTACAGAACGGTTGATAAATAGCCTCAATGGCTCCTCTGTGAAACGCATTATCTATGTCTCATGCAACCCGGTTACATTAAAGAGGGATATCTTGCTCCTTAAAAAGAGGTTCAGCCCTGTTTCCATTCGGGCAATAGACATGTTCCCCCATACGGAACACATAGAATGCGTCGCCCTTCTTGAATCGTAACACAGAAGAGGTTATTATCTGTCGTCAAGGAGCTCAAGCACCTCTTCAATCTGGGCAATTGTCATATGACCCTCCTGCATCAAAATCATGCCAATTTTCCTGTGGGTGCCAAAGGCGATATTTTCCTTTACCTGAACCTCTATGGCGTTCAGCATCTGCTCCATTGTGATAAAGCCCTTATCAATGGCTACCTTTCCAAAACGGACCTCATTATTCAACTCACTCATGACAAAAACCCCTTACACGAAATAATATGCGGGAGCCAATATATATCAGAGATCTTATAATGGCAATGTTCATATAACAGCATCAGGGGATATACCTGCTCAACAGAAATACAAAACCTGATGTGGGGGGGCCAATAATGATCTGGCATTGATCACCCTCAAGCGGGATGCGTGTCTTTTTGGCCTTTCCGCCCAGTTCCACCCCGTTTACAACAATCCCGAATGCGCTCCCCCTGTCTACCACCCAGAGCTTTCCGCCCTCATAATTTATAGAGAGATGGTTTCTTGAAATCACATATGGTTTTTCCTCTTCTATTGCCAGATTATTTGAGTAAAAGACATCCATTTCAGAGTCATCAGGCGGCACATAGCGGCCAATCCTGAATGGGAACCTTGTTATTAAAAGCTTTCTGTCATTAAGCGCCTTTTTAGCCTTTTCTGATTGACCCTCAAGCAGGGCCTCTATGCCCTTTTCATGTCCATCCATCCTCTCAGCGAGCATATCGCTTGCCTGCCTGAGTCTTTCAAAAAGGCTCTTCATTATGGGGATGAGCCTGGAGGGGTTTTCCCTCAAGAGCTCATTGAAATGCTCCCTGCTTATTACCCTTAGCTTCAGGTTGGTCTCCGCCTTTACCGATGCAGACCTCGGTCGATCCTCTATCAGCGCCATCTCCCCGAACACCTCGCCGCTTTCCATTACAGCAAGCGTTACCTCTCCGGCAGATGTATGCTTATAAACCCTCGCCTTGCCTGAAAGGATTACATAGGCCCATGACCCCTCGTCTCCCTCTTCTATTATTGTTTCCCCTGTCTTGAAACTGATCACAGTGTCCATAAATATGGTTCCTTTAATACGGGTTGATCTGCCCTGTAAGAATACCCTATTTTTTCTTTAAAGTCAGTACTCTTTTTATGAATTTGTCTGACCCGGGCAAATAATGCCATACCCTGCTTGACTCCCTCTCCTTCATTACCTATACTCCCCATAACATTTTATATGCCATGAACATGAAAATATCTGAAAATATCGGTCAAACTGATTCCATTAAATACAGCCTCTCAGAGAATGAAGGAGGGCTCCTGCTATCCATTTCAGGGCGCCTTGGCACAGAGAATTCAGGGCCATTCTTAAGGGAGATAAAAAAGAGGTTAAAAGGCGCCCGGCCCGATTCCATTACAGTGGATCTTTCAGGGTTAAGATACCTTGATGACTACGGGGTGATGGTTTTGACAGTGGTGCGGGATATACTGGCTAACAGAGATGCTTTCAGGATCATAAATGCTGATGAGCACATATCAAATTTTCTCTCGGTAATGGCCTTTGACTCTATGGTGCCGCCTGATGTCATAAAGAAAAGGCGGACAAACCTGTTTGAAAGCCTGGGCGGAGAGACCATAAAGGTTGTAGATGACTTCAGGTTTATGCTCTCATTTCTTGGCGCACTGTTTCTGGCCATTTATCATGCATGCCTTTATCCAAAAAGCATCAGGGTGGGCGATACTGTCCATTTCATGCAGAGAACAGGGGTTGAGGCCTTGCCCATTGTTGCCCTGATAAATTTTTTACTTGGCCTTATCATTGCCTTTATGTCATCGATACAGCTCAGGCAGTTTGGCGCTGACATATATGTCTCCTCCCTTGTAGCCATTGCCATGTCCTACGAGCTTTCACCTGTCATGACATGCATACTTGTGGCAGGAAGGTCAGGGTCATCATATGCCTCCGAGATAGGCTCCATGAAGGTCTCAGAGGAGATAGACGCCCTTTATACCATGGGGTTTGATCCTGTAAATTTTCTTGTTATACCGAGGGTGCTGGCCTCTTTAATAGTTGTGCCTGTTCTCACCCTCTTTGCCGATATATTTGCCATACTGGGCGGACTCACCGTGGGTGTCTTTATCATTGATCTCACTGCAACCGCATATATAGGAGAGACATTCAGGTCTCTCACCCTGTTTTACCTCTTTTGGGGTGTTATGAAGAGCTGCGTGTTTGCTGTTGTAATCGCATGGGTTGGATGCCTGAGGGGCTTTCAGGTAAAGGGCGGGGCCGATTCTGTCGGCAAGGCCACAACGTCGGCTGTGGTAACAGGCATTTTTATGATAATCATACTGGACGCTGTATTTGCCATCATACATATTTACTGGCTGTAGGTTATAAATGGAAAAGGGTGAACCGATTATAAAGGTGAAAGATCTGGTTGCAGGTTATGGCGACAGTGTAATCCTGGAGAATATCTCGTTTAATGTGTATCCGGGTGAGATATTTGTTATCCTTGGCGGCAGCGGGTGCGGGAAGAGCACGCTTTTAAAACATATCATAGGGCTTGTCAGGCCTCTTGCAGGGGTTATAACCATAGACGGTGACACTGTTACAGAGGATGATGAAGAGACCTTTAAAAGGATCATAAGAAAAATAGGGGTGCTGTACCAGAGCAGCGCATTACTGGGGTCAATGACCTTGGGTGAAAATATTGCCCTTCCGATAAAGGAGTATTCAGGGCTTGACCCTGAATCAGTGGACAGGATAGTAAGGATGAAACTCCGGCTTGTTGGCCTTGAAGGGTTTGAGCACCATCTTCCGTCAGAGATAAGCGGGGGAATGAAAAAACGGGCAGGCCTTGCAAGGGCAATGGCCCTGAATCCAAAGATCCTCATGTTTGATGAACCCTCTGCCGGGCTTGACCCTGTTACCTCCGCAGGGCTTGATGAACTTATTCTGAACCTGAACAGTAACCTAAACACAACAATGGTTGTTGTAACCCATGAATTATCAAGTATATTTACCATTGCAGACAGGGTTATAATGCTGGACAGGAAAACGAGGGGCATAATAGCGGAGGGAGACCCCAGGCATCTGAGGGATCACAGCCCTGACCCCTATGTGAGGGAATTCTTCAACCCGGTAAAAGAGAAGAGGGTTAAAGGGCAGGAAGGAAAAAAACCATATTAAGGAACAGGACTCATGGCTTCACAGAAGGTAAAATTTACAGTAGGGCTTTTTGTATTTTCAGGGATTGTCATCGCAGTGCTCGCCTTTATCTGGCTGGGCATGTCACGATTTCTTGAAAAGGGGCAATACTATGCCATCTACTTTGATGAAAGCGTTCAGGGGCTTGATATAGATGCCCCCGTAAAATACCGCGGTGTAACAAGCGGCAGGGTTGTAAAAATAGATGTTGCGCCTGACTCAAGGCTTATCCAGGTTATTGCGAAGATGGAAAAGGGGCATAATCTTGAGACAGACATTGTTGCGCAGCTTAGTGTTGTAGGCATAACAGGGAGCATGTTCATTGAACTTGATCTAAAAGGCAAGGATGAGCCTGACAAATCCCCCAAATTAAGCTTTACGCCCGAGTACCCGGTGTTAGCATCAAAACCATCCAATATAAGCGAGATACTTGAAGGCATAGATGATTTTCTTGTCCAGATAAGGGCAATAGATCTTGATGGCATATCAGGCAGGATCAAGGTTACACTCGATAATTTCAACAAGCTGATGGCGGATGCCAATATAAAGGGGCTTTCAGGAAAGCTTGAATCATCCCTTGATGATATCAATGCAATAGTGGAAAGAAAGAGATGGGACAGGATACTTTCATCAGCAGAAAATTCCATAAAGGCCATTGAGACAATTGCAGGAAAGGCAGACGGGAGTATTGGCAGGCTTGACAACACCCTTGCAAGCCTTGAAAAGATATCAACAGGTAATGAAAAGAACATAACAGAGGCCATAGCCGGTTTCCGGACTGCAATGGTAAAGCTTAATACCCTGCTTGATACAGGCAATTCTGTGGTAACCGGTGTGGATGATACCATATACCAGCTCGGTCATGACCTGAGCGAGATAGCAAGAAACATAGAACATGCAACTGAAAACCTGAACAGGATAATTGATATAGTCAGTGATCAGCCTTCACAACTGCTATTCGGGGAGCCTCCGGCCAAAAGAGATATAGAGGAGTAAAAGATGACCATTAGACACATTCTATTATTTACGGTTAGCCTGATAATTGTTACCATTTCTTCTTCATGCATGGATCTGAAGCAGAAAAGCCTTGATATGCAGTACTATACCCTTGAGTATGAGGCGCCTCTATCTGCTGGCCGTGATGCGCTCCCCTTTGTTATTAAGGTGGAAAACTTTAATGGTGCCCCTGTCTATAATACAACAGCTATTATCTATAGGGAGAGGGCATACAAGAGGGGTTCTTATCCCTATCACAGGTGGAGGGCAAATCCAGCGAACATTATCACCTACCTTCTGGGACGCGACCTTAAAAACTCTGGCATGTTTAAAGGGGTTATTATACCCGGGGAGAGGAACAAAGATATCAGCTTCCGTTTGTCAGGCATAATTGATGAGTTTTATGAAATGGATAATGGGGGGGAGCATTATGGCGTTCTCTCCATGAGCATAACAGTTACGCCCGAGGCAGCTCTTCGTAAGAGGAATATGGATTTATTTCAGAAGAGCTACAGTGTTACAGAGAAGATGGAGAGAAAAAACCCGGTCTCCCTGGCAGAGGCCCTGAGCAGGGCAATGAAGAGGATGTCACAGGAAATTGGCAGGGATATATACGGGTATGCGAGCAAGGTACATTAATTTTCCAGTAAAGATAAAAATTCCACCCATGAGGCAGCCTTTGGCACATCTATAAATGGGGTATGGATCTCGCTATGTATGGTGCCCTTTATCACAGGCATACTGTTTTCCAGGGTGTAGGTAAACCAGACAGGGTTCATGCCTGCCCGTGAGGCGCCATGTATATCAGGTTCAGGGTCATCCCCCGTGAAGAGTATATACTCCTTTTTTACACCGAGTCCACGCGCGAGTTTGTTAAATACACGGGGGTGAGGCTTTCTATAACCCGCTTCACCGGATATAATGATGGTGTCAAAAAATGATTCAAGCCTTGTCCTTCTTAGTATCTCTCTAGCTGCAGGCGCATGGGTAAAATTGGATAACAGGCCGAGTGAATATCTCTTTTTTAAGAGGGAAAGGGTGCGAAGCGTATCAGGTATCAGGCTCACCCTTTCGTAAAAGGCCATGAAATATTCATCCACTGCAATGGATATCCTCTTGTCAGCAGGCTTAATTTCCATGCCGTAACTGTTAAATACATGGCTTACCCAGATGCTGTTATGGGTTTCTATGCCATCATTCCTGGATTTTGCAACATATAGTGAAGCGGCATCCCTGTAATCTTGTTTATATGATTCCTCGTCAATAGAAAACCCGCTACTGATAAGGCTCTTAATCATCCTCTCCATAGCGCGGACAAGGGTGTCCGGTTCAATAACAATAAGGGTGTTAAAGAGATCAAAACCTATGGCCTTAATATTCTGCATCGCTCATTAGTAGCTGAAGGCCTGAAATAATGTCAAGCCCTAAGAATTGGATAACAAAACATCTGCAAGGCCTCCTGACTTGTGTGGCAGAAAAGAGAATATCCAATCAGGGTGGAGGCATACCCCTATAACCCTGTCAGGCTGGTATAAAAAGGCCGGTAAGCAAGCTATAGAGCGCTTTAACTTACCGGCTTTTTAATTTAAATAAAGCCTTGTGTCTCTGATTCAGAGACACAGGGCTTAGCTAAAGATTATCTCCAGTCATCTATCTTGACCGACTGGGCGGGCACCATACCGCCTATCATCCAGTAGTTATTGTTGTTCGAGCCTGTAACAACTACATTGAAATTTGCAGGCATCCTGAAACCGCTAGGTCCTCCAGGCCCGCCTGGTCCGGCTTTAGGTGCTGCCTCACCCGGATCAGTAACATACTTGATGAGCTTGTCAGCCGTATCATATCCGGCACTGGCGATATTATTGGCAACGTTTGGGCCCAAGACTGCAAAGGTCCCGAACATTGTCCCCTGCTGATTAAAGATATTCTTGATTGCCAAAGCATAGTTCGGAAGCTCTGTCCAGTCATTGGCCTTCCAGTTTACTGCGGAAAGGAGACCCCAGCCCATCAGAATCGTGACAACATTGTCACCCTTTTTATATTTAGCCGGCGGTGGAGCCCCAGGCCCCCCAAATCCAAATCCTCCTCCTGCATTGCTCCTTCTGACAGCAAAAGGTTCCCAGGGTGATTGCTCTTCGTTTTCAGCAATGATGATATTAATAGCATTCGTTGGATTTCCAACAGTACCTGTGTAGGTTGTTCCAATTTTGCCGCAGTTCCCGCCATTAATGGAAAGCAGGCTCCAGGCACGGCCTATGGTTGTATTTGCATGAGCAAACGGTCCTATAGCCCCTATATCATAGTTAAGCCCTATTTCATCGCGGATGTTTCCGTTGATTACTGCCCCGGCTGCGAACCCGTTATCGGAGATATTCACGGCAGGGGTGCCGGTTGAGCCAATCGCAAGTATAACCGGGAAATACTCGGGCTTGGCGCCCGCCATTACAGCGTTAATGGCCGCTGTTTTAACAGTATATGTCCACCTTTCACCTGCTTCTGATCCGGGGTTCATCTTGCCCAGTACTTCGTCGGGATCGTGGCTAGTGCCAGAAAGCATCTCATCAACCAGCTCCTTTGTCGGGAGTATGACCGGCATAAAGTCGGTGTATCTCTTTTCAAGAAAAAGCTTCTGAAGCTCAGCATAGGTGCCGGTATATGTGGCTGGCGGCGGATCATGTTTCAATTCGCCTGGATTCTTTTCCTTGTCAGTAAGAGGTGATGTTAATTTTTCAACAATCTCTTTCATGACCGGTTTTTCTGTAAGGGGGTTATTGCCTTCAATAATCTGCGCCTTGAGCTGCGCATTGTCTTTTCCCCAGACAGGACCGGGTATATACTGAATTCTGATGCCAGGCATACCGTAGTTATAGGCTACCTCTATCTCCTGCTCATAAAATTCTCTCAGGAGGACAGGTACAGAAGGTTTTTGTAATTTGGATTCCAGATCGATTGCGAGGCGAACTGCCCCGGGAGCGCAGACGCTTCAATGCCCTACCCCGAGGATCACTGCGTCTGCTTTCTCTTTGATCTCCGCCATCACATTCGGAGGAATGTTGTCCATCCCTGCACGAGACATCACGATGTTAGTCTTCGGATAGTTGGCCTTGAACCACTTGCCTATCTCTTCCAGAAGGCGGCCTGAATTTGGAAAGCCGGTATTGATCAGGTATATGGTTTTTCCATCCAGTTTATTAAGACGGGGCGCCATCTTCTTTACTTCAATTGGCGGGGGTGTTCCGAGCGGGTTGAGCACCGTTATCACGGGCTCCTTTTCTGTTGCTGCAAGCGCACCTGACGGGATGTTAATGCTGAAAAACATGCCGAGGCAGATGGCTGCAATAAATATTTTACGTAGATTCATGCCTGATTCCTCCATTAAATAAGTTAATAAATTCCCTTGACCGGGTTATGCAGTGGCAAATAATTAAATAAGACCTTTACTGCAATATTACCTTTCATAGATAATATTGTTGTAGAGGCCCTTTGTCAAGCATGGAAGTATTATGAGCTATTGGCAACAGTTTGAGACAAAAAATTAAATTTATTGGTTATATTATGCAGGATTGGATTATAAAATGACCTTATTAAAACCAGAGAATTAATAGCTTTTTCATGCAGAGAGAGGGCATGCCCTGCCTCTGCATGAACTATAGGGAACTATCTTCCTGTTTTCCGGAGCCAAATAATTATGCGCCCCAGTTAACGCCAACATTACTGAGCGCTGCGCCTGAAACATCAACAACAGATGCGCCGCCATCAACCAGTATTGTTGCGGCTGTCATAAATGATGACTCATCGCTTGCCAGGAAGTTGCATATGCCGCACATCTCCTCGGGTTTTGCCACCCTTCTTAAGGGCAGGGGTTTGGACATAACTGCAAATGCGCCGTCCAGGTCTGTCTTCATGGCCCTTGCAAGCCCCTGGAGTGAATCTTCCAGCATCTTTGTCCGTGTGGCGCCGGGGCATACAACATTTACCCTGATCTTTTGCGGGCCGTAATCAAGGGCAACCTGTTTTGTAAGCATGATAAGGCCGGCCTTGGTTGTGCAGTAGGGCGCCATGCCCGGCAGTGCAACTGTTCCGCCAAGGGATGCAATGTTGATTATGGAACCGCCACCGTTTGCTATCATGTGGGGGATAACCTTTTTCATGGTCAGAAACGGGCCTGTCAGATTGGTATCCATAACCTCTTGCCACAGTTTGGGGTCAATGTCTACAACTGTTCCGCCCGGATCAATTCCTGCGTTATTGACCAGCACATCTATCTTTCCGCCCAACTTTATGGTTGCATCCATCATCTTCTGGATATCATCAAGGCTTGTCACGCTCCCTGCGCATATGGCAATCTGATCCTTTGGGAACCCTGCAGCCACCTTTTCAAGTTTATCCCTGTTTCTGCCTGTAATACAGACCTTTGCGCCCTCCCTGATTAATCCACCGGCTATTGCTGTTCCGATACCGGAGCCTCCTCCTGTTACTAGTGCGGTTTTTCCTTTGAGTTTCATTATATTGCCTCCTTTTAAGATTATGCCCGAACCATTTTTCTAAATACTCCGGGCGTGGTTACCGGATAATTTTCTTTTGACCTGTAAATTTGGTTTACACTAAACCTAAATTTTTCAAAAATCAAGAAGAAGGGACTGTTTACGGTCTTCGGTTTACGGTTTGGGGTATAAGATATAAGGGAAAGGTTAAGAATCCTTTTGATCCGTTAGCACCTTTGCGGAGATCTTTGGCGTATACCTCGGCCTGAACTGTCTTGCGACAGAGAGCATGCTGAATGTAAAGTGATATAATTCCTGGAGGGCGTGAGCCCTCTCTTCTATGCCCTTTTTATCAAGGTCTGGCGCATCCGGACCAGGAGAAATAAAGACCGCATTCTGTGCGATACCGCCCATAAAGAGATAACAGCGGTTAAAGAGCTTCCGGTAGGTCTTGAGCATGGAATTAAAAAGGCTGTTATCTACCAGCACATTGGCTGCAACAACCCCTTTGGGGTGAAGAATCTGTGATAGCTCCTGGAGAAATTCTATTGTTGTAAGGTGCCCGGGTATTGCACTGCTGTTGAATGCATCCAAAATTACAAGATCATACATTTTGGCTGAGGCATCATGAGCCATGTTCTGTATAAAGGCGCGGCCGTCTCCAATATGTACCTTTATCCGTTCACCTGAGGTGAAATTAAAAAAACGTTCAGCCACCTCAACCACATCAGGGTCTATATCCACCACATCAATCTCCGCATCTGGTATATACCGGCTGATCGCACGGGGAAGAGCCCCTCCCCCAAGGCCTATGATGAGCACCCTGCATGGTTTATCGTTAAGAAAAAGGGCAGCAAATATCAGCCTTGTATATTCAAGCAGGAGAAAATCAGGATCATTCATGTCTATGCGGGACTGCTTACCCGCATCATGGCCGCTGCCAAGGCGCAGTGTCCTTATAGAACCCTCTTCATAAACCATGATATGGTGATATTTACTTTTCCTTTCATGGATCAGCTTTTCACCCTTTATCCTGAATGCAAAGAGCATCACAGAAAAAATGCAAGAGGCGGTCAACAGGATTAAAAATATTGGTAATTGAGAAAGCAAATATCCACCTTTTATTACGGGTTTTTTCCTTTGCTTTGATATCTACCTTATTATATAAATTTTTTAAAACATAAAATTGAGGAGCCTATGCCCTTTAAAAACCTGAAGGAATTTATTTTTGCCCTGGAAAAGGCTGGCGAACTGAAGAGGGTCACAGCAGAGGTAGACCCATATCTGGAGATAACCGAGATTGCCGACAGAATTAGCAAGAATAGCGGCCCGGCTATCCTCTTTGAAAAGACAAAAGGCTCTAACTTTCCCCTCCTTATAAACGCCTTTGGCAGCTTCAGGAGGATGGAGATGGCATTAAACACCTCATCTTTGGATGCCATAGGCAAAAGGATAGAGTCCCTTATAAAGATGCAGCCCCCTTCAGGGTTATTTGAAAAGATCAAACTGCTCATAACACTTAAAGAGATCGCTGATTTTATTCCAAAAAGGGTCAAACGGGGCCCTTGCCAGGACAGGGTATTTGACTCAAAATCTGACCTTCTTGACATGCTCCCCATACTTACATGCTGGCCATCTGACGGCGGCCCGTTTATTACCCTTCCCATTGTAATTACAAAAGACCCTGAAACAGGTGTGCAAAACATGGGTATGTACCGGATGCACAAGTATGACAGGGCCACAACAGGCATGCACTGGCAGTACAATAAGGATGGCACACGCCATTTTGACAAATATAAGGACATGGGTAAAAGGATGGAGGTTGCAGTGGCCCTTGGCGGCTCCCCTGCGGTTACATATGCTGCATCAGCGCCTCTTCCACCGGATATTGATGAACTAATGCTGGCAGGGTTTTTAAACTCAGGGCCAATTGAGACGATAAAGGGACAGACTGTAGACCTCTATGTGCCTGCGGAGTCTGATTTTATTATAGAGGGCTATGTTGATCCCCATGAGGAGAGGCTGGAGGGCCCATTTGGCGACCATACAGGTTTTTACTCTGCGGCAGACATGTACCCGGTATTTCATGTCACATGCGTAACATGCAGGAATGATGCGGTTTATCCTGCAACCGTGGTTGGTAAACCGCCCATGGAAGACTGCTACATGGCAAAGGCTACAGAAAGGATATTTCTGCCCATTATAAGAATGATCCTGCCCGAGATAAATGATATTGAACTTCCAATAGAGGGGGTATTCCATAACTGCGCCCTTGTGAGCATAGAGAAAAGATATCCCGGTCAGGCAAAAAAGGTGATTAACGCTTTGTGGGGGCTGGGGCAGTTTTCATCGACAAAGTATATAGCTGTATTTGACAAAGATATTGATTTAAGGGATTCGCGCACTGTTATATGGAAGCTCCTCAATAATGTTGACCCGGGGAGGGACCTGATCTTTTCACAGGGGCCCCTTGATGCCCTTGACCACTCTGCATCATATCCAAATTTCGGCGGCAAGATGGGCATAGATGCAACCAGAAAGGGCCGCGAAGAGGGGATGGGCAGGGAGTGGCCAGAGGAGATCACCATGTCAGACGACATAAAGGCCCTTGTGAACAGGCGATGGAAGGAATATGGATTTTAAGAGATTTTCAGAGCTGATACTCATTGAGCAGACCCTTTTCACCCTTCCATTTGCATACCTGGGCCTCCTCTTTGCTGGAGGGGGGCAAATTAAAACATGGATACTGGTAACGATAGCCCTTGCTGCTGCCAGAACAAGCGGGATGTCATTCAACAGGGTGATAGATGCAAAGATAGATAGCAAAAACCCCAGAACAAAAGATAGGGTACTGCCAAGGGGTGACGCAAACCCTGTTACTGTCTGGCTTATTGCCTTAATATCTGCCCTCGCGCTGATTGCAGCATCATATATGCTTAACAGGCTTTGCTTTTACCTCTCATTTGCAGCGGTGTTTCTGCTCTTTACCTATTCCTATGTTAAGAGATTTTCATCATCATCTCATTTTTATCTGGGGTTTGTGGAGGCGGCAGCCCCTGTTGGCGGTTATCTTGCTGCCACAGGCACATTCACCTTTACCCCGTTTCTACTGGGTTTTATAATAATGGCATGGATAGCAGGGCTTGATATTTTATATGCCATTCAGGACAGGGATTTTGATGAAAAGATTGGGCTCTATTCAATGCCAGTAACACTGGGCATAAAAAGGGCGATTCATCTGTCTGCTCTATGTTATGTGTGCTCATTTGCAGGGATGGTCATTGCAGGGATAGCAGGCAATATGAAATGGCCCTACTTTTTCGCAATATTGCCTGTAGCCATTATATTTGTGTATCATCAGATGCTGGGCCGGTCAGGCAGGCTTGGAGAGAGATACTCAAGGCTGTTTAAAACAAATATGCTTGTCTCGCCTCTGCTTTTAGCCGGGACATGGGTATCCATTATAATATGATGGGAAAGGGGCTTATATGATTGTTTGCGCTATAACAGGGGCCAGCGGGACTATTATGGGGATAAGGCTCATTGAAGAGCTGCTTAATGGTGGCGAGGCTGTTACCGGAATCGCCTCAGAGGGTAGCATCAGGATTATGGAACATGAACTGTCATGTAACATACAAGGGGATTTTCCTCTTACAAAGATGCTTGAACAGATGGGGAAGGTTTCAGATCTGACCAATTTCAGGGAATATGATGATAAAAACTTTAATGCCCCCTGCGCAAGCGGGACATCAGGGTTTGAGGCAATCGTGGTTGTGCCCTGCTCAATGAAAAGCCTATCTGCAATAGCAAACAGCTATGCTGATAACCTTATAACAAGGGCCTGCGATGTGGCTTTAAAGGAAAGAAAAAGGTGCATTCTTGTACCCCGCGAGACCCCCTTTAACCTTAACCATATAGAAAACATGAGAAAGGCTACCCTTGCAGGTGCAATTATTGCCCCGCCAATACCTGGCTTTTATACAAGACCCCGGACAGCGGATGATATTGTGGATTTTATGGTCGGTAAGATACTTAATCTGCTTGGCAAAAGGCATGATCTTTTTAAGGGATGGGGAGAATGAACCTTACGGATAATATAAAAGATCACAGACTTATAAGGATCGCTGAAAAGGTAGAAAAAAGGATCCCTGTGGATGAAGAGGATGCCTTTATTATGCTTACAACCAACAGCATACTTGACCTTGGCGCTATTGCGCACTTTATCAAACAGGAGCTGCATGGCGATAATGTATATTACGGTGTAAACATGAACCTGAACTACACCAATATATGCGAGTTGCGCTGCCCCCTGTGCGCATTTTCAAAGAACAAGGGAGAAGAGGGGAGTTATACCCTCTCACTGACTGAGATAGAAGAGAGGGTTTCAGAGGCGGTTGACTCAGGGATAGATGAGGTACACATTGTGGGGGGACTTAACCCTGAGCTTAAGCTTCCCTATTTTGAGGAGATGCTTACAAGGATCAAACGGATTAAGCCTGACATCTTTATTGTGGCATTTACCGCTGTTGAGTATGACTACTTTGCAAAACTAAACAAGCTTCCCCTTGAAACTGTGTTCAGGCGGCTGATTGATGCGGGTGTAAATGCCCTACCGGGCGGAGGCGCAGAGATATTTGCACAGGATGTCAGGAGCATGATCGCACCTAAAAAGATATCAGGCAAGAGATGGTTAGAGGTGATGGAAACAGCGCATAAGCTTGGGCTCAGGACAAACGCCACCATGCTATACAATCACCTTGAAAACAATGAAGATATAGTGGATCATCTGTTCCGCATAAGAGAACTTCAGGATAAAACCGGGGGCTTCAAGGCCTTTGTGCCTCTTGCCTTTCATAAGGAGAACACATCAATATTAACAAACCGCTCAGGCACAACAACAGGGTATGATGATATAAGGGTATACGCCACAAGCCGTATCGTGCTTCATAATGTGCCCCACATAAAGGCTTTGTGGATGTACCTTGGCGAAAAGATGGCCCAGACAATGCTGCTTTTCGGGGCAGATGAGATGGGTGCAACATACAATAATGAAAAGGTGGTCCATGCGGCAGGAGCAAAGACTCCTGATTTTGGTTCAGAGGCCTTTCTGAAAAGGCTAATTACAGATGCCGGTATGATACCAGTAAGGACAACTGCCGGATACGGGGCACATGGGAGCAAGGCATGAAACTGGGATATATCGACTATCTGAACTGCTACCCCTTTTACTTCCACATGTTTGAGCATGCCCCGCTAAAGGGCATAGAAATTTTTCAAGAATACCCGAATGAACTCAACCGCATGATGAGAGAGGGCAGGCTTGATATGAGCGCCATCTCTGCTGCAACATATCCCCTTATACAGGAGCGTGCTGTGCTTTTGCCAGATTTCTGTCTCAGTTCAATAGGGTATGTGGGGTCGGTAATATTACGAAGCAATCTTCCCATTGAGGAGCTTAACGGAAAACGGGTCGGGCTTACAAGGGCATCCCACACCTCTGTGCTGCTCTTGAAGATGCTTCTTAAAAATTATTACCAGGTTGAGCCTCAATATGTGGAGACAAAACCTAATCCATCCATGGATGGCCTTGATGCCGTACTCATGATTGGTAATGAGGCGATGTTGAGAAGCAGCACGCCTGTCTCCTTCTCCTATGACCTCGGGGAGTTGTGGCTTAGAAAGACAGGTTATCCTGTTGTATTTGCGGTCTTTGCCATAAATGAAAATGTCATTGAAAAATATGCAGGGGAAATAGAAAGGGTCATTGAGTCATACAGGCTCTCTATTGAATGGCTTGAGAAAGAGGTGGAAAAGGTGGTAGAGGCTGCACGGCGCAAATACCCTGATATAGCCTATGATGTTAAGGGATATTATGAAACCTGCCTCCAGTTTAAATTTTCGGACAGGCTGAAAAAGGGCCTAAGCTTCTATTACGACAAGGCATTTGAGATGGGACTGTTTGAGAAAGAGGTGAAGATAAGATACTTTAGGTAACTTTTTAATTTATCCATACATACCGAAGACTGGATTCCCCGGTCAGGCCGGGGAATGACGAAAAAAATATTGTTGCAGAAGTCATTCCACGGCTTGATCTTGGAATCCAGAGACAGGATATTAAATGGTCGAAAAACATCCGGCTGTCTACATTCTGGCAAGCGAGAGAAATGGGACTCTTTATACTGGGGTTACCTCTGATTTGATAAAAAGAGTATGGGAGCATAAGAACAATGTAGTAGATGGATTTTCAAAAAAATACCATGTACATATGCTTGTGTGGTATGAAATACATACGACCATGGAAACAGCAATTAATAGAGAAAAAAGGATAAAATCCTGGAACAGACAATGGAAACTGGAGTTGATAGAAAAAATGAACCCGGATTGGAAAGACCTATATGAGACAATTATCCAGTAGTAGTTTTTATATTATTCTTTGGTATCGTTGTCGATGACTAATAGGCGTCATTCCACGGCTAGACCGTGGAATCCAGTCTTTATAGTTGTGATTTGAGCAATAATGAATAACATGAAGCAACATAAAGATACTCTAAAAACAAAAATAGAATCAGGAGAACGCATCACCCCTGAAGATGCCCTGTCACTCTTCTCATGGGAGCTTATTGAACTGGGCAGGCTTGGTGACTTGAGGCGAAAGATGATCTTTCCCCATGAGCAGGTGGCATTTATTATTGACCGTATCATAAACTACAGCAACATCTGCGAGGCCGGGTGCGCTTTTTGCGCCTTTCATGCAAAGGCAAACAGGGTGCCAGCCTATGAGCTAAGTAATGAGGAGATTATAGAAAAGGTAAAATTGCTAAAGGCAGCAGGAGGGAGCCAGGTGATGCTCCAGGGCGGGCTGCATCCAGCCTACAGGCTTGACAGATATCTCAATATGGTGCGCCTTGTGAGGGAGACATTCCCTGAATGCTATATACATGCGTTTTCTCCATCAGAGCTTGTCCATATCTCAAGAAAAGAGGGGATGAAGCTTATTCCACTTATCGGTTTATTAAAGGATGCAGGGCTTAATTCTGTCCCCGGTGCTTCGGACATACTTGTGGACCGTGTGCGTAAAATAGTAAGCCCCAATAAGATTACAACAGAGGAATGGTGTTCAGTCATGGATGCACTTCATCACCACGGAATGATGTCAAGCGCAACCATGACCTATGGCATGGGCGAGACATATGAAGAGCGGATCGAGCATCTAAGGATAATCAGGGATGTACAGGATAGGACAGCCATTATAAGGGCATTTATTCCCTGGTCTTTTTCACCTGCATCTACACAGATGGATTATATTATTCCGGCGACCGGCATTGACTACCTGAAGATGGTGGCTATAGGGAGGATCTTTCTCGATAATGTGATTTACATACAGGCAGGGTGGCTGACAGAGGGCATAAAACTTGCCCAGGTCGCCCTTGCCTTTGGTGCAAACGACATGGGCGGTGTGCTTATGGAAGAGGTGGTTGTAAAGGCTACAGGCATAGAGACAAGGACAAATATGGATGAGATGATTGCGATTATAGGTAATGCCGGAAAAAAACCGGTGCTCAGGGATTCAGCGTATAGGGTAATTAGGGAGTGGTAAGGAAGGGTTCGTCCGCCGTCGCCTTTTGGCTATGGCGGGACAAGAGGATTCAAGGGTTCCAGGGTTCAAGTAAAAACCAAAAAATCAGAAGACAGAAGTCAGTAGTCAGTGAAGGATATGATGTCAAAAACCAAAAAAAATATAGATATCGCATTTTCATCATGCCCGAATGACACCTTTGTATTTCATGCCATGCTGAATAGTCTTGTTGATACGCGAAGGTTTTCTTTTAGCGTTCATATAAATGATGTGGAAAGCCTTAACCGGGATGCAAAAAATGGGCGCTACCAGGTCACAAAGCTCTCCTTTGCCGCATGGTTAAGGCTCAGGGATAGATATGAGCTGTTAGACTCAGGCGCTGCACTTGGCTTTGGCTGCGGCCCTCTTCTAGTGGCGCGTTCAAACAATATATCTTTAGAAAATGCCCTTGTTGCTGTCCCTGGTCTTGATACAACAGCCAACATGCTTTTTTCACTCAGGTACCCTCATGCAAAAAATGTAATCTCTGTCAGGTTTGATGAGATACTGCCAGGCATAAGGGAGAGGAAATTTGATGCAGGGGTGATCATCCATGAGGGCAGGTTTATTTTTAAGGATTACGGCTGTGAAAAGATAATCGATCTGGGTGAATGGTGGGAAGAGAAAACAGGATCGCCAATACCCCTTGGCTGTATTGCCATCAGGAGGGATGCTGAGACAATAATCCATAAGGAGGCAATAGAATCCATAATAAGGGATTCTGTGAGGTACGCATTTGAAAACCCCTTGGTATCCCGTGAATATGTTAAATCCCTTGCGCAGGAGATGGATGATGGGGTTATTGATCAGCACATAGGGCTTTATGTGAATGAGTTTACAATCACCCTTGGTGAAAAGGGGAGAGAGGCGGTAAAAAGACTTGAGGAGATGAGCAGATGCAGAACAACCCTTTAATATGCCTGGTTGCAGCTACATTTATGGAGGCAGAGCCCTTTATAAGAATCCTTGATATGAAGGAGACTGAAAGCGGGCCATTCTTAATTTACAGCGGAAAAGAGATCATCCTCGGGGTATCCGGGATTGGCAAGGCAAACGCTGCCATGTGCACGGCATACTGCTGCATGAAACACCAGCCGGAGATTCTCATTAACGCTGGCGCAGCCGGTGCAGTTGATGAAACCAGCGAGGTTGGAACCATCTTTCAGATAAAAAAGACCATAGAGCCTGACAGGCCCCATCTTAAGACAAACACCCCGTGGGTGCAGACCCCTGATACTATCGAAGGGTTTAAATGCGCCACCCTTGCCACACAGGATAAGCCTGTTCATGATATTGAGACCTTTAAAGAGCTATCGGCTTTGGCTGACCTTGTAGACATGGAGGGGGCCTCTGTTTTACAGGCAGCAAAAAGATTCAACATTAGGTGCCTTCTTTTTAAATTTGTAAGCGATACCCCACTTCATGCAGGGCAGGGGCTCATTATAGAAAACATCAAAAAACATATTGCTGTTTTCTGTGAATATGTGTCATGCAATGCGATACAAGGCTTGAAAAACAACAGAGGCACCCTTAATAACTGCATATAGAAAATCAAATTAATTTTACCTTATATTTCAATTGGTTAATTAAAAAAAAAGGGTAAGATGCCATCTCTACGAAATATTTCGTTGACAATTACGAACTAATTCGTATATTATTTTCATAAAAATATTAGTGCGTTTTTACAGAGTAATTAATTAACCTTTAGATATAGGAGATCATAAAATGAAAAAGATCTTTAAATATGCCAGTTTAATCCTGATGTATCTTGTTTTTGCCGCATGCGCAACCACCCCGTATAGGGTGCCAGACAAGTACAACTTTGATAATGAACTTAAAGAGGCGAAAGAAATAACCAGCTTCAGGATAGACAGCTGGGAATCCATAGATCTGCAGTCATTGATACTTAACGCAGATATTAACAACTATTATCTGGTTATCCTTAATCGCCCGGCCAGGTCCCTGCCATTCAGCGAAAGCATTGGTGTTACTGTATCTGTTAACAGGGTAAGAAAGGGTCTGGACAATATTGTAGTTTCAGACACAAGCGGCTCTGAATCATATATTATTCACAAGATATATAAGCTTGACAGCAGGAAACAGGCGACTGAAATAAAAAACAGGCTTAAAAAGTCATGATCAGGTCAGATTGCTGATAAGTGCCGGTAGCAATTACCGGCAGATCAGATTAACAAGAGGGAAAATATGAACAGAGAAGAAACACCCATACCGACTGAGATGGAGCTGGAGATTCTTAATGTTTTATGGCAGGAAGGGCCCTGCACTGTACGTGAGGTGCAGGAGATCCTAAATAAGACAAAAAACACAGGCTATACAACCGTGCTCAAGATGCTTCAGATCATGACCCAGAAAAGGCTGGTGACGCGTGATGAATCAAACCATGCCCATGTATATATTGCAGGCTGTTCAAAACAGAATACACAAAAAAGGCTGGTGGATAATCTTCTTGTAAAGGCGTTTGGAGGGTCGCCTGTACAGCTTGCAAGCACACTCTTTTGTTCTGAAAAACTGACAAAGGAAGAGTATGAAATCTTAAAAAACGAGATTCTTGCGCTTCAAAAAGAGGAGAATGAAGATGGAGATAGCAAGGCTAACTGAACAGATTATTGAATATCTGCTTATTTCATCAGCCCTGCTCTTTTTGATGGGGCTGTTAAGCCTTTGTTTAGTTCAATTATTCAGGATAAAGGGCAAAACAAAGATATGGATATATGCCTTTATATTTATCCTGCCTGTTGTCTACCCTTTACGATCCATCTTCCCTGAATCTATTAAAATATCTATTCCTCTGAAATCTGAATATCTAAAACCATTAACAGGGATGCCTCTATTAACCCCTGTTTCTATAGGGCCATCTCCTGCTCTGGTTAACCCGGCAATTCCAGGCAAAATTACCGGCAGTAAAATGAATGATGGTAAGATAGAGACATCTTTAAGTGCGTTAAGAGGGGGAGCCATTGATGCTGCATCCATTTTATTTGCTCACTGGAAACTGGCTCTGGCAATCCTCTGGATGCTCGTATTTTCCATCTTCTTTGCCCGCATGATTGCAGCCACGCATGCTGTTAAAAAGCTTTTAAGGCTTTCAACCCCTGTAACTGACCAGGGGGTAATTGAATTACTTCGAAAGTGTGCCTCAGATACAGGGTTAACCTATGTGCCTGTGCTTTATGAAGTTCAGGGTATTTTCACGCCCATGTCAATGGGTTTTATAAGACCGGTAATTGTGATACCCTCTCATATGTTTGCAGGTGAATACCTTGAGGGTTTAAAATTCACACTGCTTCATGAGCTGAAGCATATAGATCAGCGGCATAACCTCTGGCTTTTGATAGAATCCATAATTGGTGCAATATATTTTTTTCACCCGGTTATACACTGGGCTAAAAGAAAGATACATGAAGAGATGGAGCATATCTGTGATCTGCATGTAATAAGGGTTACCCATAAAAATGTCACTTATGCTGATTTTTTACTTAATGAGATATGGCAGACTGGCCCTGGTAGATACCCGGCCTTCTCATTGCCCTTTATATCATCTGCCTCAAAAACAACAGACAGAATCCGTTTAATACTTGATAACAGGGTTGTTGCTGCCTCTATGTCTGCCCGCGAGGTAATTTTGGTGGCATCGGTTTTTATACCCTTTTCATTCTTTATCCTTTTTACTGGAGCCCCAAGCCTGCAGGTGCCGGAAAGGCTGACAACACCCATATCCAAATCTGAGACCTTTGACAGGCTGGCTGAACCTGCTCTTCCCGTGGGCATTGAGAATATAAATACCTCTTCAGTAACTACCCCCTTGCCCTTATCTGAAGATAACAAAACAGATAAGAGAGATGTAACTGATGCCCGTCTGATGAATGCAGGAAGATCCATCAAAAAGGAAAATGTTCTTAATAGAGCCTATGCAAACCCAGAGGCGCTAAATGTTAAACAGATGAACTTAACCACTGACAATACAAGCCCGGAAAAGGTCATTCAACCTCAGGGGCTTCATACTGAACAGCCTGTAAATATCGTGGATGAAAAAAGTAATATCAGTATGAACATCTCCCGGGCAGATGAAAATCAGGCAACAGAGATCCATGAAGAGACCCCTGATTATAAGTCCGGGACCTCAACAGAAAAATACCTTGGCGCCCCGGTCAATGAGCTGACTATCCACCGAATAGACAATATTATGGTGCTTGATCAGTATACCATCCTTTTTATCATGCGTGGGCGTGATATGTACCTGACCAGGCTTTCAGAACCATGCCCGGCGCTCTTATATGCAAACGACTTTAACCTGCTTTCAACTACCGGGGCTATAAGCAAGTTTGACCGCATTCAGGCAATATCAAATAACCAGGTGTTAGGTACAACAGGCATGCTCGGTCAATTATACACATACAGGTATGAAGGAACCAAAGGGGAGGCGATAAAACAGCTGAAAAATGGGCTTTTGCAAAAACTTGTTTCCGAAGGCGCTCTGAACCCCTAATAATATTCAGACCACTGAATAGCATATGGCCGCAAGATTCCTTGCGGCCTTTTTCATGGTTTATTACTACAGGCAAAATTTTAAGGGCTTTAATAAAAGCAATAGATATGATAATATACTATTGTTCAAATTGCCCGATCAATAAACAGAAAACAGACATATCATTAAATATACTTATTAAAGAACTGAGATAGGTGGGCAAAAGGGTTATGAGACAAGTAAATATTTTTCTTGATAAACATTACTGGAATATGCCAAGAACTATGTTGCATTATGCAATAGAAAGATTTCCCGAAAGGGAAAGAGTAAATTATTTAAAAGGTATTTTTTAACATGTAAAACAGAAGGAGAAAATGTATGAAAATCAAAGCATTATTTATGATGTTTTTTTTACTGGCCCTCTCAACTGTTGTATTTGCCCAGCAGAATGCAGGTATAAGCGTTGAGGATATCCAGATCGCTACATCTATCGAAAACAGGGAGCCTGCAGGGGCAGATGCAAGCTTTGCTGCCACTGTGGAAAAACTCTACTGTTTCACAAAGATAAAAAGCGAACAGGAGACCGGCACAATTTACCATGTATGGCTTTACAATGACCGTGTGATGGCAAAGATAGAACTCCCTGTAAAGGGGAAAAGCTGGCGAACATGGTCAGTAAAAACCATTATGCCTGCACATACAGGCAAATGGCGTGTGGATGTGGAATCCCCGGAAGGGACGCTTATAACAAGCAAGGAATTTGAGATAAAGTAAGACTTGCGGATGCATATACTGTCTGTCAGGGATTTCTATTATACCCCCTGACAGACTAATCTTCAAAAATAGCATAAGTAATAGAGGAGGCTCGGATCAATCAAGGAACTATGCTAATTCATATATTGACATAGCATGGTAACTACTGCTACATTTTCTATTATTCTCCAAAAAAATAAATAGTCAGTTGACGTCTCTGACATAGAGCCCTCATCAGGGAGCAAGAAATGAAGACTTTGACAAAAACATTTGTTTTTTTTGGTCTTTTGCTCTGGAGCCCTTTATTTTTTTCCCTTTATGCTGATGATACTTTAGATGACTTCCCTGTGCCGCTCGGTGCCAAATGGGCCAAGTTATATCCTGAAGCAATGGGAAGGTCTATTGTGGCCACATCTTCCGGTTATGTTATAGCAGGAAGGCAAAATGGTCCTTATGAATCTCCGCTCCTTGATTACTGGACGATTTTAGTAAGATATAACACAAGCGGAACCTTTACCGGCAGCAAAACCTTTGATATGGATGCGGACCATAACGAAGCATTTGATATTATTGCCAGTTATGATGAAGATATTTTAGACGGCTACATCATTACCGGCGCAAAGCATAAGTTTTACAGTATAGATGGCCATAATTATTACAATCCCTACATGTGGATTATGAAAACCGGTACGGATCTTGAAAGGATATGGGAATACAGATTTGGGGATCCATTCAATGATTATGGCTACAATGCCTTTAATGACGGTAACGGTTTTATAATATCTGGGAAATATTCAAACCCCAATGAATCGGGCTACCTTGTAAGAACAGATGAATCTGGGGTTATGACCTGGGAGGCATCCTATGCAACTGAGCCGCGCTGGGAGTTCATGCATGTCATATATGATTCTGCACCAGCTATCGGCGGCGGGCTTGTGGTAGCTACAGACAGCGGCCTTCATAAATTAAGCTCCTATACTGTCACTGAGCGCCCTTCTGACACGCCCGTGTGGTCTGCTTCTGGTTCAGATATCCTGCAATCTGTTATTAAAGTGTCAGACGGTTATGTGGCAACAGGTTATGTTGAAGAGTCAGGGGATCCTGATCATATGGATCTGGTTCTGATAAAAGTTGGAACCGATGGCAGTATTGCCTGGCGTCACACATTCGGCAGATCAGCTCCGGCCCTGGGTGCTGACGGCATGAATGATTACGGTTATGAGGTGATTCAAACATCAGATGGCGGTTTCGCCATAATCGGCTCCACAGAGTCCTATGCCTGGCATGGAAAAAGTGACATGTGGCTTATAAAAACCAACTCGACTGGGGTAAAGCAATGGGACATTGTTGCAGGAGATTCGGAAAATGATACCGGGCGTGGGATAGTACAGGATGCAGCAAATGATCTGGTTGTCTGCGGCACAACATCCTATGATGACGGCCTGGGCGGAGGCCTTAAAGACTGGATATATACAATAAAATTTTCTAATTCCTACACTCCTCCTGTACCCTCTTTTACCTATACCCCACAAAGTCCGTTTTTTATACAAGACCCGATCCGGTTTGATGCAACCGGTTCCACCCCTGGTGGGCCTGATACAGGAATAATATTATATGAATGGGATTTTGGCGACGGCGTAAGCAGTTCAGGAAATGTAGCTGAACATACATATATTACACCGGGAACATATACTGTTACCTTGTATATTACTGACAGTAACGGAATCCGCCGCGAGACCAGCCAAACTGTCACGGCTGTTGCCCTTGAAACACAATGGGAAAGGGTTCTAAATGCCGAACCCTATGGATATTATGATATTGTCAAAGGAGATGGAAGTAATTTCCTTATTCCCGGATATTACAAACAAAGTACCAGCAATCTGAATGGCGCTGCAACCAAGTTCAATTCTTCCGGGAGTGTTATATGGCGCCGTATTCATGCTGATAATCTATATGGATATCGGGATGCTTTTCGTTATGGAGTATTAGGGCATGATGGTAATTATGTGCTGGTTGGATTCCGCGAGACAGCCGATGTTAACAAAAGAGATATCCGCATAGTCAAATTGAATGCCGCCACCGGTGATAAAATGTGGGATAAAATTTATGACTATGGAGTTGGCAACGATGATGCCTTTGACATTAAAAAGGTTGCCTCCGGGGGGTACATTGTTATCGGGTATGTGGTTACAAAACTCCCTTCGACAGGCGTAAGTGGAGAGGGTTCTGTATGGCTGATAAAAATCGATGAAAACGGGGATGAAGAATGGAGCCAGACATATAATAATCCAGGTGAATATTACATCAAGGGCAGATGCGTAACACCCACAAATGATGGGGGTTATTTTCTTGTGGCACATAAATATGAAGATATGTCCCGTGACCCCATGATAGTTATCAAGACAGATGCGAATGGCGTGGAACAATGGCGTCATACTGTCCCGGCTAACAATACTTATACAGGCGGTATATGGGTGCATCAAAATGCCCAGGGCAATTATACCATAGCCGGGCGGTTTAATAATCAATATGCCCTTATTACTATTAATGCCTCGACCCATTCTCATTCAACAGTCACATGGGGGGCAGGGCATAATTATGATTATATTAATGATGCAGATCTCATGCCTGATGGAGGGTATATCATCATTGGCCAAAAGTATATCAATACCGGAGACTATGGCGATTTGTACTATGTTCGCACAGACAGCCAGGGTAATATCTGCTGGGAAAAAACACTGGGAGGAGCTGGCACTGGAGGTGAATATGGAGAGTCTGTTGCCACCTTAAACGATGGCAGTATTGTAATCTTGTATTATGACCAAGACTCTGCCCCTCCGGAAGAAAAAGGGGATCATCTTTTTAAAATAGGGGCAAATCTTCTCCCAGCCGGTGATTTTACCTTTTACCCTGTATCACCATATAATGGCATACCAGTAACATTTACCGCTAATGTTGATGATGCGGATGGTACAATTACCCATATGACATGGCAATTTGGCACTGGCGAAGGGGATCCAGTTGTTACTACATCATCTTCTATTGATCATACCTACAGTAATCCCGGTTCATATACTGTCACACTGACAGCATATGATAACAGCGGTGGTGAGATTGTGATAACACATGATGTGAATGTTACAGAAGCCCCTGAGGATTTATGCCCTGATGATCCTGCCAAATTTGAGCCGGGCATCTGCGGATGCGGGGTTCCGGATACGGATACGGACGGGGACAGTATAGCAAATTGTATTGACAACTGTCCTTCTGTGACGAATGCAGATCAGATAAATACTGATGGAGATGCATTAGGCAATGCCTGTGATAGTGACGATGATAATGACGGCATGCCAGATGTATGGGAAATCTTATACACCGGGCTTGATCCTCTGGTCGATGATGCAGATGGCGATCTGGATCATGATGGAATATCAAATTATGAAGAATATCTGGCCGGCACGTCTCCTGTTCGAGTGAGAAATGCCTTGCCATTTATTCCTTTATTGTTAGGTGATTAGATTAAGGATAATAGCTGTGATTTACCACAATATGGTCATATTTTTTGCCGAATTATTGGTCGAACGATT
>CAYWRH010000041.1:0-27538 GCA_964460435.1 uncultured Desulfatiglans sp. | reverse complement strand
AGCTGATCGCTGACTGCTGAAAGCCCCATCCAGAATTTGTCTCTTTCTGGATGGACATTATTTATAATATCTTAAAATGAAAATAAAGGGGTCTCACCTGATATTGGACATATAAATAGAGGGGTAACCCTTAATAAGATAAATTTCAAAAAATTAATATGCGATTTTTAACATAATTGAAAAGCATCAAATCAGGCGCTGTACCCACACCACCACTTCCTGGTGTGCACTCGGAAGCTGGGTTGCGCGCAGCGAAACAGCGCCTGCAAGCTCACGAATCTTTGTAAATAGCATTGGCAGATCCTCGACTACGCCGTCATCGTGGAGCTTAAGTGTTAGTAACAGCCCGCGGATAGTGTTTCCGCGCAGTGAGATCAGGTGCTTGAGCGCAACTATCGCACGATGCGGTGCGATGTTTGCGTCAAGCACAAGCCAATCGACCTTTAGCGGCAGATCACGCGAGCGCAGGCGCTCTCCATAATTGCTGATATGCCGGAAAGTTCCGCGCTTTCCGTGCCAATCGAGCACACGGGGATCCATG
The DNA here is from genome assembly GCA_964460435.1 of uncultured Desulfatiglans sp. Lineage (GTDB taxonomy): Bacteria > Desulfobacterota > DSM-4660 > Desulfatiglandales > HGW-15 > JAAZBV01. The sequence goes on along the minus strand of CAYWRH010000041.1, from coordinate 26,997 downwards.
CGTGCAGGGTCAATGCCTATAACATTGGCTCCGCGTTGCAGCAGGGCCATTGCTGCCCCGCCCGGGGCTGACCCTATTTCTACTACTACATCCCCCTCATGGAGCGGAAGGCCTGACCAATTGAGCGCCTCCACGATCTTTGCATAGGCCCGCGATGGTGCATCCGGCGGAACCGGAACCTGACGAACGCCTCCGGGTTCAGCCCCGCGCCAATTGTCGTGTATGTGCCAGCCAACCAATATCGGATCAATAATCCCTGGTGGGGGCAGCACTACATCAAGCACTGTGTCGCCTGGCCTTGCATCCTCACCCTCTAACACGCGGGTTCCAAGTTGCACGCTGATGCTCTCGCTTAACTTTTTTATTCCATCATATTCCGGGTGCTGTTCGCGGGGTTTGGCAGGGTCCCGCTCAAACAGGTGAACCCTGAATTTTGGGGCTGCGATCAATTCCGCCAATTCAACAATGCGATGAAGCGAGTCTGCAAATCCCAATGAGCGCCCGGTGGCCCGCGCAAAAACAGCTTGCGGCTCGGGTGTGTTGAGGCCCTTTGGCACTGCATCTGTGCGCATCGTGATCAATCCGGGCCTGGAGTAGGCCAATCGCAAATCCGGTCGTGTGCGCGCCAGTTCGCTTTTGAGGTAGGACATCGAGCGCGGCAGACAGGTTGCAAAAACAAATTCGGGCTTGGCGGATTTGCTTATTATTCTATCCATAACTGTCTCCCCCTCCCAATAAAAAATCCACCCCATTTTGAGGTGGATTCTTTATTGCTGCGTACTGTAAGTAAAAGACCCCGGTCATTCCCGCCGGGGTTTTTCCATATACTTAATTTAAAAAGGCGATGGCGCTATTTTTTAGCTGCAAGCTCGCCCTGCATCCTGACGATATCTGTATCTTTGATCCTGTAACCGGCATAAAATATAATCGCAGCCAGGATGCTGGTTATGGCCGGGGCATAAACCATGATGTTACGAATACCATTTGCAACCTCAGGTGTCGGCTCCGCGCCCCCGACATACCCGATAACTACCAACCCTGTCATTATAATGCCTCTTCCGATCAGCAATCCGAACTTAATGGGCAGCATCATCATGGACATGGTGAACCCCAGGATATTTTTGCCGGTTTTCCACTCCCCGTACACTGATGTATCCACAAACAGGGCGCCAACCATAGCCTGGGAGGCACATGCTATCATGGCGGCAATGGTGAAGATGATGGTAAAACTCCAGGAGTTTGCTTCTATAAAGACAACTGAAAAGTATACAAGGCCGCTTATTATGCAGGCCAGCCCGTAGGCGTGGCGTTTGCCTATTTTTACCCCTATCCATGGAGAGGCAAAGGCGCCCAGGAGTGTGCCAATGCCGTTTCCCAGGATAAAGACAGAAAGAAAGGCCTCATTATTCAATACATTTTTGAAATAATAGGCGGCAAAGGACAATATAAAGAAAAGACAGGTGTTTCTGAATGTTTCAGCAACAATAAGTAACAAAAGGGGCGGGTTTTTAAAAACAAGCGCAACCATCTCCCATACGCTCCTCTTCTCAGTTGCCGCTGTTTCCGCAGGGGTGGCTTCCGTTTCGGCTGCCTTAGTGTTGGCAGACATCTTGTACAGATATAGATACCCCAGTATCATCACAATCCCGAAAATAAGTATGGTGACTGAAAAGCCGTAGACAAGGCCGATCCCCGCTGTAAAAATCGGCACCATCTTTGCGCCGGTGTATGAAAACAGGAGATTTCCGGCTGACTGTCCTTGTGCCCTGCTGCTGGATAGGATTGTCCTTTCATCCTGATCCTGGGTTATGCTCCCCATCAGGCCGCCGATCGCGCCGTATCCCACATTCCAGAAAAGATGACTTGCTAAGAAACCGATAATAATGATCGCTGCGGCAAGGGCCTCACCGCCTACCTTTGAAAACTGAAAGAGAAAAAGGATTACAACCAGCGGAGGGGCAATAATGAGCCATGACCTGTATTTTCCGCCAAACTTAAATGAGACCCTCTGAAGGATAACACCGGCAAGAAAGGCGCACACAATATCACCAATACCCGTGGCATACACAATTACACTGCCCGTGAACATCGAGAACTTGGCATAATCGGTAAGAAACACAGTGAAATAGTACACCTCCATACAGACCAGCAGGGTAAAGCACAGATCCCCGATCCCATAGGTATAGAGCAGGGATTTCTTGAGTTTTTCAGCCATAACGCCTCCTTGATTAATAAAAGTAATTATTTTGCCTGTTTTTCCAACATATATGGTTTTATTAGCACAGATAATTGACAAGATTATAGCAGGTTGTCAAGATAAACTTAAAACCGGCCTTTTACTCAGGGTATTGATTTCTTCCAAATGTATTAAAAAGTTGTAGGGGCAACCCCCTGTGGTTGCCCGGAGTTGGTTATCTACAGTGCCATATATGGGCAGGCACGGGGACCTGCCCCTACAGTTATATCATCCATTATCCAAATCGTATTGCCGCTTTTGTTGCTCAATCTTCAATCTTCAATCTTGAATTTTGAATCTTGAATTTTATTCCTGACCCCTTTTTTTCCTATTCTCATCCATATAAAATGCCACCTTTTCATCGGTAAGGCCATAGAATATAAATACAAAACCTGCAACCAGATAACATGCTGCCGGTAAAAATGCGATAAGATTCATGAGGTGTTCTACAAATTCGGGTGTTGACTCCATATTGGCCTCATATCCGATATATGCCAGAAATGAAGGTATAAGTGTAAGGGCTATGGCCATACCTATTTTTACCGGCATAGTATACATTGACACAATAAGGGCGCTGGCATTTTTCCCGGTTTTATAGAGTCCATATTCGGCAGCATCCATATACATTGCCTGCCTTATTGGCATGGGAAGGTAGACTATAAGATTGGTGCAGCAGATAGTCGCAATATAGGCTACAGGGTTTATTGCTCCATACATTCTCAAAATGATATATCCGGCAATACCAAGAAAAGCAGTGTAGATGCATATCTCTTTTTTACCCGTCTTTTTGGTTATGGCTGGTGCAATCAATGAGCTTACTAGAATTGCACCGGCGGTGAGCAATGGATAATAGGCCATCCAGGAACTGTCACGTGTAACATATTTAAAATAATAGGCAGCTATGGATGTGAGGCTGAATATTGCAATATCCTTAAAGGTATCGGCAATCATTATTATTATGAGAGGTTTATTGCCAATTATCTGCGTAAGCATCTCAAGCCATGTCAGATTATGTGCCGGTTTTAATTTTTTATCAGGATCATAACGGTCATATTCTTTTGTCCTTAGAAAGAGGTTCCAGTATCCCAATACCTGAAGTGCTGCAAGAAATATAACTATAGTAAAAAAGCCCAAAGTCTCTCCATATTCACCATTTAATTTATTCAACATCTTTATTGCAAAGAAACTGAATAAAATCTGCGAACCATACTGATACTGAATATTTCTTGCTGATAGTTTTGCCCTGTCATCAGCGTTGCCTGACAACACAGAGATAAGACCGAGCTGGGCATTAAAGGCAAAATTAAGGCTGATATGGGCTAGTAAATATGCTGAACCCAGATAAAACATCTTAATCCAGTAGCTTACAGAGGGTATGTTTGTAAAGGTTATGGTATAAAACAGAAAAGTGGATAAAGGTAAAAACAGAAGCCATGACCTGAACTGGCCCCATTTGAACTGTGTCTTTTGAATTACTGCACCACCCACAGGAACAGACACGGCATCCACTATGTGTGTGATAAACATAAAAATGGCCAGATGGGCAGGGTTGATAAGTGCAACATCGGTCATAAAATAGCTGTAGTAATATATGGCCACCAGCATCATCATGTTGAAGGTCATTGTGGAGATGCCATAGCTGTGGATAACAAATGAGGGAAGCCTTTTTTCAATCATTCTTTTGATCTCCAGAAGGGTTTTTGTTATATGCTTTGTAGTGTTATTACTGAATTACTAGACCATGCAGATATTTTTCTCAAGACAATAATATCAGGAAGTTGTAAAAATATGCATACAGGCCTTTTCTTTAACCATATAATATTAACTGAGGGATTGGATGCTTACAGCTGTTTACCAGAATAACCCGTTGTTCGGCGAAACCAAAAAAAATCTAGAGCAGGCAATAAAGGCAATGGAGGGCATAAAGGCTGACCTGATTGTGCTCCCAGAGCTCTTTGCTACAGGCTACCAGTTCACCTCTATGGCTGAACTTGAATGGCTTGCAGAGGAGGTGCCATATGGGCCAACCTGTGATGCCCTGATCAGGCATGCACGAAGTAACAACCTTTATATAGTATTTGGCATTGCAGAGAGAGAAAATGGCAGATTTTACAACTCTGCAGCGCTTGTTGGCCCTGATGGCCTTATTGGGCTCTACAGGAAGAGCCATCTGTTTTATGAGGAAAAGCTGTTTTTCACCCCTGGAGACACTGGGTTTAATGTGTATGATGCCGGTTCTGCAAGGGTGGGTATAATGATATGTTATGACTGGTGGTTCCCGGAGGCAGCGAGGACTCTTGCGCTATCGGGTGCAGATATAATCTGCCACCCTGCAAACCTTGTCCTGACTGGGTGCCACAGGGCCATGATGACCAGATCCCTTGAAAATGCGGTATACTCTGTTACTGCAAACCGCATAGGAGCTGAAGCAAGAGGCGGGAAGCCTGAGCTTAAGTTTACAGGAAAAAGTCAGATTGTTGACCCTGAAGGCGAGGTGATCCTCTCGCTTGAAGCCGATAAGGAGGGAATAGCTGTTATTGATGTTGATTTGCAAAGGGCAAGGGATAAGGCTATAACATCCATGAATGACAGGTTCAATGACAGAAGACCGGAGCTATATAAAATTATCTGATCTTTCCTCTTATGCTTTTCACCACCCTGCCTGATGTCCTGTTTTTTGTAATTTTTACCTTTTCTATCCTTCCGTCTGGCCGGGGCGCATAATATTCATCTGTGCTCAAAAGGAGCGGAAAATATTCACCGTTTATCTCTTCAAACAGTTCAACCTGCATGATCCCTTTTTCAGGGCTCTCTATATCTGCAATCCCAAGTAGGCCATCCCTTTCAATTACCTTATAGTGCCCCTTTTCAGATTTGTAACCCACAAGGTTTCTTGACCAGTGGCGTATATAGATATCCGCATCAAATGGGAAGACCTTTCCCTTTACTGATTCAAACAGTTTGCCGTTTTTTACTATAATCCTTTTGCCTGAGCTCAGCATGGGTCTTGTGGATGTCAGGTTGTCAGGGTTGTGGGTGTATACCATGTTCTCAAATGGCACATTGGCTATGTCAGCATAATCCGTATGCACAATGCTGTTTTTAGGGGCAATGTCATGTATGACCACTGAGCCTTTATAAGCCTCTATTGCCCTTTCATATCTCTCCCTGCTCCAGGTGCGTTCAATAAAATTGTTTATATCTGCATATATAATGGCTGACTCAAAAAACTCATCGCGGCTTATAGTGTCAAAGCGCTGGGGCCTATAAGTTTCGCAGAGCTCTTTCCAGAGGGATGGCTTCCATACTGTGTCTGCGCTGTACAGGAGGCTGTTTTTTTTTGTCATAAATTTGAAGGCAACCGAGGGGAGGCCGTGCCATACAGACGATTTGATTGCCCTTACAGTAAGCCCTGCCTCATCATCAAAAAAATCATTTCTCTCCTTTTCGTAAAATGATGTGGCGCTAAAGGGGTAATAGCTTGCAGGCTCAACCCACTCGCCTGATTCCTCATCCATAAAAAGGAGCCTGGGCCGGTTTGCCCTGTTATTTATAAATATCTTTGCCCGGTCTGGGCCTATTTCATTTCCACCAAGATCCTGAACACAGTAGCGGAATGTGCCGTCTTTATTGTCTTTCAGGTTTATGAAATATTTTTCTCTGGGGCCAATAATACATTCTTCAACCATTACATCGTACGGGATATCCACTATCCTTTTTGAGTCAATAGAAAGAGACCTCTCCAGCGCACCCTTGGAGTTCTTGCGATATTCTTCAAGGACAGGTTCGCATGAAATAAGCCTGAGCCTTCCTTTTGAATGTGGATTATAAAAGTTGAAAAGTACTATATCTGTAAACCATCTTTTATGGTCTTCATGGGAATGGGTGCCAAATATGCCTTTGATCCGGGCAATGCCCTTATACCCCAGATGGGGGAAAACAGGGGAGCCGCATTCAAGCAGGTATACGGAATCATTTACGGTTATCATGTACCCGCTGCTCTCTCCCATCATTGAGAAGGCGCTTGTATTACCCACAACATCAATAATAATATCATGGCCCACAGTAAAGTATAGCTCCCTCAGGTTCAGATAGATGGATCTTCTGCTCAAAACCGCCTGAATCTTCACATTTATCAGGTAAATACAGGGTAATTGCAAGTAAAATCTAAATAGTGACAGATAAAAGACAAAACATTATGTGGCTCTATTCTGCTCAGAATGCCTTCAGACACCTTACATTGTAGGTGAGCACAGGGTTATGTATCCCCTTGACCATTATCTCCCCTATTTTATCCGCCTCAACAATATCCTGCACGCTGCTGTATGTCCTCTGGCTGATGAGTATCTGACCTGCCTTTGCATTGGATTCCAGGCGGGAGGCGACATTTACCTGGTTTCCGATCACCGTGTAGTCAAGCTGCATCTCTGAACCGATATTACCTACGGTCATAAACCCGGTGTTTATCCCTATGCCCATGCCGAATTCATAACCGAAATACCTCCAGTCTTTTTTCAATTCCTCAGTCTTTTTCTGCATATCTATACCCATCATGACAGCCCTCTGGGCATGATCCGCCATTGGAACAGGGTCACCCAGGAAAATAAGCATGCCATCGCCGATTATCTTGTTCAGTGTGCCGTCATAACGGTATACGATCTTTGTCATCTCCGAGATATAGTTCTGAAGCAGGTTGAACAGCTCTTCAGGCTCAAGATTATCGGTAAATGTGGAGAAGTTCCTGATATCAGTAAACATGACCGTCATCATCTTTCTCCTTGGTGTTGCCCAGAGGTCATCACTGCCAGACAAGATCTTTTCAGCGACATTGGGCGAGAGATATCTCCTGAGATTATTATATTTATTGAGTTCATCTATCTGCCTCTTTACCTTTGCCTCAAGACCTTCATTCAGTACAAGCAGCTCTTTTCTGGCCTTTTCAAGCTCCCTCGTTCTTTCATCCACCTTCTGCTCAAGGGTGATGCTGTAATCCTCAAGCCTTTTCTTTGCATCCTCAAGCTCTTCATTTACCACCTTAAGCTTTTCATATGCCTTGTTTCTGGCCTTTATATTCAACCTGAGGTTATTTATGGTATCCACAAGATGGGTCTCGGAATCAGGCCTGTTTCTCTCTTTGCTTAACATCTGCATGGTTCTTCTGACCCATGAAAACCTTTCATAGGTAATATCAAGAACAAAATAGGGAGAACCAAATATCTCCCCTTTTTTTAGTATGATACGGTCATCTCCCCTGACAGTCTCGGTGACAAGTATGGCGCAGGGGTTTTTACCGTTTACCCGGTTGATCTCAAGCTCTGTGTATTTGCCAAGAAAAACCTCTTTTTCATTGATCCTCTCTGATAAAAGTACAACCTTTTTGCCAACACTCTTCCTCACCTTTTCTATGGGGTCGGTGACCCATAAAACACCATCTTCCATGCGGGCATCCAGGTCAAAACAGTTAAGCTCAGGCTCACTATTCAGAAGTATAACAGGATCATAGGCCTTAACAGGCTGTTTGATATCTGCTGCGGGCAGACCCCAGACCGTAGGGATTGAGGAAATGATGCCCCTTCTGTATGAATCAATGATAAACTCACGGTTAACATCTATATCACTGTGATATAAAACCCTGAGTATAACCCTCATTTTTTTTAAATTTTTATCATAATACGGGGGGAGGATTACCTCGATATCCTTTGTATCATTTATATTGCAGTTGAAAAAGGGCACCCTTTTATAGCCATCATCGGGCCCGGCAAAAAACCTTGCCATATAATCAAACCTTCCCCATGATTTGAGCATGGCGGATGATGAGCCGCAGTTGAAATAAAAAAAGGGCTCTTCAGAGAGCTCCTTTGCCCTTCTTATAATCCTGTGAAAATTGTCATAGGTTGTCCACTCATCTTCATTTAAAAAAAAGGCCTCAGGAGTGTCATACCTGTCTGCCGGAAAGGGCAGGTCATTAAAGAGCGAAGGGTGTCCCCCTGTCTTTTTTTGAAGGTAAGAGTTAACAATGCTTATGTTCCTGTTACTTATACAATCTGTTCTGCTCATTTTCCCCTCTGATGGTAAAAATGCGTGATGATTTTGCAACTAACATGCCATTCCATAACATACTGTTATTATGTTCATTTTTGCTATGAATGTGTAAAATTGCCCTTCATTTATTTCATATGTGCACAAAAAAATGTGCAAAAAAAGATCTTTTTAAAATTTAAAAAATAATATGGTTGACAGTGTTACTGTTTTTATATTATCTCTTGACCCGATCGGGACGTAGCGCAGTCTGGTAGCGCACCTGAATGGGGTTCAGGGGGCCGCTGGTTCAAGTCCAGTCGTCCCGACCAGATTAATACTTTTGCCAAAGCATTAGCAAAAGCCACAAACAAGCATGGAAAGGGTAAGCCTGCTTTTTTCGGGTTTACCCTTTTTTGTTTACATGCCATTAATATAGTATCACATCCATCTAGATACCAAATTCCTCAGCAAACCTCTTTGACTTTTCCCTGCGCTCTTTTCTGAGCCTGGCCCTTTCAGGGGCTGTTTCAAAAAGTCGCTTTTCTATGTCACTTTCAGGGATAACCGGCGGCACCGGGTGTGGTCTGCCGTCATCTCCAATAGCAACAAATGTCAAAAATGCGGTTGTGCACAGGAGCTTTTCACCCGTATAAAGATTTTCACCCAACACCTTAACAAATACCTCCATTGAGGTATGACTTGTCCACGTTACAAATGCCTCCACACATATTGCCTGGCCTCTTTTGATTGGCTGGAGAAAATCCACAGAGTCTGTGGAGGCTGTTACCACATTTATTCTTGCATGCCTTATAGCGGATAACCCCGCAACCTCATCTATATGAGACATGGTCTTTCCGCCGAATATGGTTCCATGGTTGTTTGTATCAGGAGGAAGGATCAAGGATGTCTTGGAAACAAATGATTCACTGGCTCTTTTAGACTCCATATTTTAACCTCTGTAAGATAATTAGTATCTGGCATGAATTGATGCAGTTTTTACCTCAATCAGAAAAAAAAATATAGAAAAAATTTTGATACCGGATGCTGCTCCCCACAGAAATATAACACAGGCTTAATACTATTGGCATTTCCGAATCCAATGCCATTTTCTATCAGCTTTTCCAGTTTGACGAGTCTCCATGCCCCATAGTATGAGTTTATGCCTGACTAAAAAGAAGAGGGTTGCAACATGAAAGAGAATAACCAGAAAAAGAGTTATATAAGCAGAAGGGCATTTATCGCAGCCACCGCCGGGGCTGCAATGGCAACAGCAATACCTGTATACTTCGCAGGAGAGCAGAGATTTAAAAACAAGAGGCTTCAGGTCTGGTCATGCGGAGGTCTTGCTGAGGCATTCATACCTGCAAATAAAAGATTCAGGGAAGAGACAGGTGTGGAGATAGCCTATACAGGCGCCTTTGCAGCGGCCCTGGGGAAATCCCTTCTGGGGAGCGCAACAACAGAGGTCTTTGGAGGAAGGGTGCTTGACCTTTCGAAAAAATTAAGGGGCGCGGGCAAGATGGTCTCCTTTAAGCCCCTTTGTTTTACAAGCTATGTGCTTGTTACCCCAAAGGGTAATCCTGCCAATATTTCAGAGATACATGATATTGTAAAACCCGGGGTCAGGGTGATACTTTCTCCTGATGCCTCTCCGCCCGGCGGGGATGCTGTCAATGCGCTGTTAAAAAAGGCAGGCATACTGGAGCAGGCCATGAAAAACTGTGTTATTAAAAGCAGCTGTGTGCAGCGCGCCATGCAGGAGCTTATTGAGGGGAAGGGAGATGTCTCTATAGTTGAAAAGAGACTTACCAGAATGGCGCTTTTCAGAGACAGGGCAGAGATCATACCGATACCAGAAGAATTCTTTCCGCCTCCTCCTCTTACATTCACAATCGGCATGATGAAGGATGCAAAGGATCCGGAGCTTGCAGAATATTATATAGAGTATATTCGAAGCAAAGAGGGTCAGAACTTTTTTGAGGCCGCGGGATTCATACCTGCAATATCTGAAGATGGAATGCGACTTATTGAAAAGCTGGGGGTAAAGGATGTCTGATACAGCAAACACAGTATTTCAGGAAAAGATATTTACCAATACAAAGGCAAAAACAAAACCTTTGCTCTGGCTAAGACGGCTTGCACAGCTCATTTCCTTAACGATAATGGGGCAATGGTCTTTTTATGGCATATTCAGGTGCCCTTTTATAGTGCCCTATGTAAGCTGCCAGAACTGCCCGGTGGTTACATGTCATGGAAGGCTCCTATCCATGTTCTGGGGCTTCTGGCTGCTTCTGCCTCTCTCTGTAATCCTTTTTGGCAGGGCCTTTTGCGGATGGGCCTGCCCGGGCGGGTTTATCAGCCAGATCTTCGGAATCATCTCTCCCGTAAAACTTAGGATAAAGAATACCCTGACAAAAATTTTACCATGGTTTAAATATCTTGCACTCATGCTCGCCCTTTATGCCTATTATCTAATGGCGCAGCCAAGAGTAAATGTCCCCATAAGGATCGGCGAGTTCTTTAATTCCATATCCCTTACATTTGAACATGCCAACATGATCTGGCTTGTACGTACATTCATTGTGATCGGGTTTCTGGTTATAGGTTTGGTAATTGCCAATGCATGGTGCAGGTTTATATGCCCGACAGGCGGCATCCTTGATGCCTTAAAGGGGATATCATTGTTTAAAGTTTATAAAACCAGCGCATGCAATGACTGCAACAGGTGCCTTAAGATTTGCGATATGGGCACACGTCCGGCAGAGGTCAATTGCACAAACTGCTGTGACTGTATCTCTGTCTGCCCGCAGGACGCAATAAAAACAGGCAGGGTAATAAGGTAAGAGGCATGCTTGATATAGTATTACCTGAAAGCAGGCTTCACCCCTGTTTTTTTTCAGAGGCAAAAGGGGCATATGGAAGAATCCATCTTCCTGTTGCATCAGGATGCAATATCCAGTGCGCCTACTGCAGAAGGGATTATGCCTGTGTCCATGAAAACAGGCCAGGGGTAACAGAAGGGGTTTTGAACCCTGAAGAGGCCGCAAAAAGGCTTGAAAGGGCGCTTGATGAAATGCCCTATCTTTCGGTCGCAGGTATTGCCGGGCCGGGCGATGCATTTCACGATTCTGAAAACACATTAAAAACATTTGAGCTTATCCGCAGGAAAAATATAAAGATATCCCTGTGTGTATCCACTAATGGCCTTTGTATCAAAAATTTCATACCCGAACTTAAAGAGCTTGATGTAAGGTTTGTAACAATCACCATCAACTCCATTGATCCCCTGATCGGGGCAATGATTTATAAATGGGTTGATTACGATAAAACCCGGCAATACGGTAAAGATGGCGCTGAACTCCTTATAAACAATCAGCTTGAGGCCATTGCGCTTTTAAAAGGTAACCATTTCACGGTAAAGATAAACTCGGTTGTCATACCCAATGTGAATGAGGATCATATCCCTTTCCTATCAAAAAGGCTTGGTATGATGGGCGTTGATCTTATGAACATGATCCCTCTGATAGCAGTCAAAGGCACTGAAATGGAGGGTATCTCCCCTCCCGGAAAGGATATTATGCACAGGCTCAGAAGGGCAGCCGCTCCATTCATACCACAGATGCATCACTGCACAAGGTGCAGATCAGATGCTGCGGGTCTGATCGGGAGTCTGTGACCTGATTTTTCTCTTCCCTGTCTAAACAGCCAAAATTGACAAAATATCTTTATGTGGTTATGGTTTGCCAGGGGAAATAAATGGAAAACGCAAATGAAAATCAGACCGGAATAATACTGGACAGCATAGCCGACGGTGTATTTACTGTTGATTCAGACTGGCGGATAACCTCATTTAACAGGGCAGCCGAAAATATTACAGGCATAAGTAAAAAGGATGCGATTGGCCGCCACTGCTGGGAGGTCTTCAGGGCCAGTATCTGCGAGGGCCACTGCTCGCTAAGACATACAGTAGAGACAAGGAGCCCTGTGGTAAACCAGTCTATATATATTGTAAACGCAAATTCTGATCGGGTGCCAATAAGCATTTCAACTGCCATCCTGAAAAACAACAGGGGCAAGGTAATAGGCGGGGTTGAGACATTCAGGGACCTGAGCATTGTGGAGACACTCAAGAAAGAGCTGGATAAAAGCCATTCATTCCATGACATAATCAGTAAAGATGCCGAGATGCAGCGCCTTTTCAACATTATGGAGCAACTCGCTGACAGTGATTCAACAGTATTAATTGAGGGCGAAAGCGGCACAGGAAAGGAGCTCTTTGCAAAGGCCATTCACTCCATGAGCCCAAGAAGAAACAGGCCTGTTATTACAATCAACTGCGGGGCAATACCCGATAACCTGCTTGAGTCAGAGCTTTTCGGATACAAGGCAGGGGCATTTACTGATGCCAAAAAGGACAAGGCAGGCCGCATTGCCCTTGCTGAAGGCGGCACCCTTTTTCTTGATGAAATAGGCGATATCTCCCCTGCCCTTCAGGTAAGGCTTTTAAGGGTAATTCAGGACAAAAGCTATGAACCGCTTGGGGGCATAAAGAGTGAAAAGGCGAATGTCCGTTTTGTAGCGGCAACCAATAAGAATCTTGAAACCCTTGTAAAAGAAAAGAGGTTCAGGGAAGACCTCTATTACAGGATTAATGTGGTCAGGCTCAGGCTTCCCCCCTTGAGGGAAAGAAAGGGAGATATCCCGCTCCTTGTCTCCCATTTTATTAAACGGTTCAATGATCTGAAAGGCAAGAACATACAGGGGTTAAAGCCTGATGCAATGTCTATCCTCATGGCCCATCAGTTTCCAGGGAATATAAGGGAGCTTGAAAACATACTCGATTATGCAACTGTGGTCTGTAAAAATGGAGATATCGGCTTAGAGCACCTGCCCGACTATCTTGCCGGGTCAACAAAGTCAGTAACGCCCCCTCTTGTCAGTGGTACAGCAGGTATAAAAGAGATGGAGCGCAGTTTTATATTTAATGCCCTGGAAAAAAACAGTTGGAACAAAAGGGCCACTGCCCGATCTCTGGGCATGCACCCCACAACCCTCTGGAGAAAAATAAGACAGATGGATATAAGGCCCGCTCACCAGGATGGAAGATCAAAATTTAGGGAATAGTATTGCATTAATGCAATCATGAAATATTATACTATTGCATCATTGCAATACTTGCCAAGGGTCAGATATCCAGTCATTTTCCTGATTAATCAATTAATTCAAATAGTTTTAAAATCTAAATCATTTAATATCTATATGGCATGTTAAATGCTTTTAATAAAATCGAGTCATTAAGTATCTATCCAGATGAGAGGATTAGCTGGCAGCTTATAGCTGACTGCTGAAAGCTCTAAATTAGAAGGAGGTAATCAAATGCCGGGACTTAACAGAAGAGGCCCTGAAGGAATGGGGCCAATGACAGGTTGGGGAAGGGGTTTATGTAACCCTGCGAACAGATCCTTTTTTGGCCGTTGTTTTTCAGCCTTAGGAGGCAGAGGCCGTGGAAGGGGTATTGGTTTTGGCCTCAGAGGATGGGGGAGAGGCAGATCGCCCTTCAGTTATAGCGGCAATCAGGAAGAGGCTGCATTAAGGTCTGAGGCAGAGATGCTCAAGAATGAACTTGAAGCTGTTGAAAGAAGGATAAGCGAACTGAATAAAACAGAATAACTTTAGTGATCAACCTAAAAAGGAGGCAAGGAAATGGATGAAGTAATCGGAAGAATGCCATTAATTGGAGACAAGGCGCCAGGTTTCAAGGCAAAAACAACGCAGGGCGAGATCAACTTTCCGGAAGATTTTGAAGGAAGCTGGCTTGTCTTTTTTTCTCATCCGGCGGATTTCACCCCTGTGTGCACAACAGAGTTCATGACCTTTGCCTCCATGCAGGAAGATTTTGCAAAGCGGAATTGTAAACTGCTTGGGCTTTCTATTGACAGTATTTATGCTCATATTGCATGGTTAAGAACCATCAAAGAAAAAATAAAATACAAGGGCATAAAGGATATCGAGGTGACATTCCCTGTTATCGAAGACCTGAAGATGGATATATCCAGAGCCTTCGGCATGCTTCAGCCGGGAGCCAGCAGCACTCAAGCTGTCCGCGCTGTATTTATAATTGATCCAAAGAGCATCGTCCGGGCCATACTGTATTATCCTCTTTCAAATGGGCGCAACATGGATGAGGTAATGCGCCTGTTAATCGCCATGCAAACATCTGATGAATACGGCATTGCCACCCCTGCAAACTGGCAACCAGGCGACGATGTAATCGTGCCGCCTCCGGGATCATGCGGAGTAGCAAAAGAGCGGACAGAGAAGCCTGATCCGGATGTATTATGTTTGGACTGGTTCATGTGTCTAAAAAAATTCCCTAGAGGGGAATAGAAAGCCTTTCCAGGGTAATATTCCCGATGATATAAAAGGGCATTTTGTAATGAGAATTGCTATACCAGTATGGGACAATAAGATTTCACCGGTCTTTGACACAGCCCTGAAATTATTGGTGGTAGACATTAACAATAACAGGGAGGAATCGAGGTTTTTTTATCCTATAGATGAAGCGGATATTATGCAGAAGTGTCAACGGATAAAAAGGCTTGAGCTTGACACCCTCATATGCGGGGCTGTATCACAGCCATTTCTGCAGATGCTTGTTTCATCAGGTCTTGATGTCATACAGGAGATATCTGGCCCTGCGGAGGAGGTGCTTAAGGCATATATTGAGGGAACTATGTTTCAGCCCCGGTTTTTCATGCCCGGATGCAGGAGATGGCAGCACAGATGCTGCAGAAAAGTTAATAAGGGTGCAGGGCGCAGGGGGAATAGCATACAAACCAGGCATTGATGCAATCTTACTTTTATGACAGGTAAATATGGATTTTAAATATCTGCAATTAAACAAAACAATTATGAAATTGTTTTAACCGACTTACTTGATAATAGGGGTGTTTAAATAAAAAATGTCAAACAATCAACAGAACCAGGGTCTTAAAAATTTTGATGCCCAGTCTCAGCTGGAGATGGAGATAGGCAAACGTCTTAGAAAGATTAAGAACAAGATACTCGTTATGAGCGGAAAGGGCGGTGTTGGCAAAAGCAGTGTGGCGGCCTATCTTTCCATCAGCCTTGCAAAAAAGGGGTACAGGGTCGGGCTGATGGATGTGGACCTTCATGGCCCCAGCATCCCGAGAATGCTTGGAATAAATGCTAATATTGCTGTTTCGCCTGTGTCAGGAAAGGCCATGCCTATTGAGCCTATGCCAAATTTACAGGTAATATCAATTGAATCAATCATGGGGGCTGACAAGGATGCTGCAACCATATGGCGCGGGCCTATAAAAATAGGCGTTATCAGGCAGTTTATCTCTGATATGGACTGGGCAGAACTTGATTACCTTGTTATAGACTCTCCTCCAGGCACAGGTGATGAGCCCCTTACAATAGCCCAGACAATAAAGGATGCAAAGGCGCTTATAGTTACTACACCACAGGAGATATCACTAGCTGATGTGCGGAAATCCATCAACTTCTGCAGGCAGGTGAACATGGAGATGCTTGGCGTGGTTGAGAATATGAATGGCCTGAAATGCCCCCATTGCGGAGAAATAATTAACCTGTTCAAGTCAGACGGCGGAAAACAGATGGCCGAAAAGGCAGGTGTAAGGCTTCTTGCAACCCTGCCAATTGAACCTGAGGTTGTAAAGCTTGCTGATACAGGCAGGCTTTCAGAGCTTTATGACAGGGGTATTATTTTCAGTGATGAATTCAATAAAATGGTTGATCAGATAATAAGCAGTATGGAAAAGGTTTAACAACATTAAATTAACATGATAATTTTTCAGGTATTATTGATGGCGGATGATTCATTAAAAATTTTAAAAGATTCTGATGACCCTATATATGCTGACTTGTTAAAAATCTACAGCCATGAGGCTATTGAGAGGTGGATCGATCCTGACAATTTCGGGCCGATTGAAAATGCAGATGCACATGCCTCGGTTAGCGGAAGGTGCGGAGACAACATGCAGATATTCCTGAAGTTTCATGAAGGCAGGGTAATTAAATCTACATATATGACAGACGGGTGCGCATCAAGCAATATATGCGGTTCATTTGCCGCTGATATGGCAATGGGCAAATGCCCTGATGAGATTATTGAGATCACAGGAGAGGCTGTAATGGAAAGGGCTGGCGGTCTGCCAGATGATGAAAGACACTGTGCATTTCTAGCGGCTGAGACCCTTCAGGCAGCGCTGGATGTATACATGAAAAAACAGAGACAGGTAAAAGGATAATATTGTGATTATAAGTATTGCCAGCGGGAAGGGCGGGACAGGCAAGACAACAGTGGCAACCAACCTGGCTGTATCACTTTCTCAAATGGATATAACCCTTCTGGACTGTGACGTTGAAGAGCCCAACGTGCACCTGTTTCTTAATCCCGTAATTGAGTCGAGTGAAACATTCACCATTCCCGTGCCTGAAATAGATGAGAGCAAATGTACTCTCTGTGGAAAGTGCAGTGAGATATGTCAGTTCAGGGCTATTGTGCGCATAGCAGATACCATGCTTACATTTACTGACCTCTGCCACAGTTGCGGCGGATGCATGGAGGTCTGTCCTTCCGGGGCCATTTCTGAAACAGGAAGAGTGCTTGGTTTTATTGAAAAGGGGTATAAAAACGGGCTGCGGTTTATACATGGCAGATTGAGGGTCGGAGAGGCCATGTCGCCTCCCCTGATAAAAAAGGTCAGGAAGATGGCTGTAAATGGCGGTGTCACAATAATTGATGCCCCTCCGGGCACATCCTGCCCAGTTATATCAGCTATGAAAAACAGCGATTTTGTAATACTCGTTACCGAACCAACGCCATTCGGGCTTAATGACCTGAAACTTGCTGTGGGTGCTGTGAAAATCCTTGGCATTCCCTGTGGTATAGTAATCAACAGGTCAGACATGGGTGATGACAGGGTAAAAGGGTTTGCGGCAGATGAAGGGATACCAGTAATTATGGAGATCCCGTTTGACCGAAAGATCGCTGAATCATATTCAAGGGGTGAACTTATTGCGGAGAGCATCCCTGAATATAAAAATAAATTTATCGGCCTCTATGATAATATCCGGAAAATTGTTGCTGGCGGGGGTAACTGACTGATGAAAGAGCTTGTTATTATAAGCGGCAAGGGTGGCACAGGAAAGACAAGCATGGTCTCAGCCATTGCATCCCTTGCAGAAAATAAGGTGCTTTGCGATGCTGATGTTGATGCCGCAGACCTGCATCTTATTATGGCCCCTGTTGTGATAAAATCTGAACCTTTTACCGGAGGGCGGAAAGCGGAGATAGACAAAAAAAGATGTATTGAGTGCGGTCTTTGCTTGAAGCTTTGCAGGTATGGGGCTATCAGTAAAGATTTCAAGGTTGATTCAATAGAATGCGAAGGATGCGGGGTATGCCACTATTTTTGCCCGGAAAAGGCCATTACCTTTGAGCAGAAGATTTGTGGTGAATGGTTTATCTCCGACACAAGACACGGGCCAATGGTACACGCAAGACTAGGGATTGCAGAGGAAAACTCCGGCAAGCTTGTGACCCTTGTACGCAAGGAGTCAAAAAAAGCTGCAGAAGAAAGGGGCCTAGACCTTATCATAACAGATGGCGCTCCTGGCGTGGGCTGCCCTGTAATAGCATCCATTGGCGGGGCAAGCGCTGTGCTTATTGTAACTGAGCCGACAGTATCAGGCGTGCATGACATGAAAAGGGTTGCAGAACTTGCCTCATTTTTCAGGATACCTGCAATGGTATGTGTGAACAAATATGACCTGAACATAGAGAAAACAGAAGAGATAAAGGCCTTTGCTGAGACCAGTAATATTGATTATGTGGGGCAAATACCGTTTGATCCTGTTTTTACAAGGGCTATGGTGGATGCAAAAAATATCTTTGAATATGCGCCTGATTCCAATGTGTGCTCTGAAGTAAAAAAGATCTGGGAGAGGGTAATTGAAAGGCTTGGTAGCTGAATAGATTATTTAAACATAAAAATATAATTTAGGAGGATTTGAATTATGAAAAATGGAAGAATAGCAATCCCATCTATGAACAAAGGCGGGCTTGACGGAGAGAGGGCAGGACATTTCGGCCATTGTGATGTATTCACGCTTGTGGATGTTAAGGATGGAGAGATTGCACAGGTAACAACAATCAATAACAGGGCACATGTCCAGGGCGGGTGCATGGTTCCTGTTAACCTGCTTGCAGAACACAATGTTAATGCCCTGGTTGTTGGTGGCATAGGGATGAGACCCCTTATGGGATTCCGCCAGGCGGGAATCAATGTGTATCATGACGCCACAAGACCGGAAATCAGACCGGTTGTCGAGGATTTAATCGCAGGCAAGCTTCCGGAAATTGGTGATGATCAGGTCTGTGGCGGCGGGGGAGGCGCGCATTAAAATGAAGATAGCAGTTACATCACAGGGAAAAGAGCTGGATTCACAGGTTGATCCCCGTTTTGGGAGGGCAGCATACATCCTTGTGGTCGATTCGGAAAATTATGAATTTCAGGTATTAGATAACAGTGAAAATATCAATGCCATGAAGGGGGCCGGAATCCAGGCTGCAAGCAATGTGGTGAACAGCGGGGCACAGGTGCTTTTAACAGGTCATTGCGGGCCTAATGCATTCAAGGCCCTTAAGGCAGGAAAGGTTAATGTGGCAAATGATGCTGCCGGGACAGTAAGAGAGGCGATAAAGGCATACCTGGATGGTAAATTACCTCATGCAGAGAGCGCAAATGTTGAAGGGCATTGGTGATAAAAACAGGGCTCAAGGCACAAGGCGCAAGGTGGAATAGGTTGTACTGAGGCATTGCATTTATTGTTTAAATCTATATTTAATATATTTTAACCAGGAGATCGTTATGCTAAGACTGCTGCTGGTCAGCAAAAATCGAGATTCTTTTTCTGATTTTATCGTTGCATTAAAAGAAAATGGCAGCAATGAAGTTATTTATTCCGTTTCAGGAGAAGAGGCGCTGAAGATACTGAAACAAAACTATTTTG
Organism: uncultured Desulfatiglans sp.; assembly: GCA_964460435.1. Taxonomy (GTDB): domain Bacteria; phylum Desulfobacterota; class DSM-4660; order Desulfatiglandales; family HGW-15; genus JAAZBV01. The sequence continues at coordinate 7,676 of CAYWRH010000041.1, read as the reverse complement.
ATCTTGTTATCACGGATGAAGATGTTGGAGATATGTCCGGGCTTGAATTTGCAAAGAAACTCATTTATGTCAGTCCCATGACAAACTGTGTGGCCGTAAGCGGCCTCCCGGAGGAGGTTTTTCATGAGGCAAGCGAAGGCCTGGGGCTCATGACACATTTGCCATTGAATCCTGGCAGGGACCAAGCAGAAAATCTCCTCAAAACCCTGAGACAGATCAAGGGCCTTGAATCCGGACATGCAGGGTTAACAGCAAAAGGAGGATAGCCATGCCAATCTATGATTATTTGTGCACCGAGTGCGGCTGTGAGATGGAAATACTGATGACAAGGTCTGATGATTCTCCTGTCTGCACAAGGTGCGGAGGTAAAAAACTTGAAAAAAGGATTTCTACACCATCATCCTTTTCAGGTAACACCTCATCAGGGTTCCCTGGTAAAGGCGATACAAGTTGCTGCGGTTCAAACCCGTCACAGGCGGGTTGTGCGGGTCCGGGAAGCTGCTGCGGAAAGAGGTTTTCATGATACTTAAAGATATACTGGCATCACTTAATCATGATGCAGAGATAAAAGATATACGGGTCGGCATTTTTCATACGGCTGTTCTCACACGAAATTGCGGACTTGCAGCCTCCCTTCCAAAAGATGCCCTTAAACAGTCTTCTCCGCTGGTCGCCTCGCCTGGATTTCTTATGGATAGAACCGCCCGTGAACTGACAGATATGGTCTTTTCCGAAAGCATACTGGAGGCGGCAATAGGCATGGCCTGCATAAATTCACTTATTGATATAGATGAATCACGCTGCTCCGAATTAAATGCCAGCGAGATTATTGCTGAAAAAGGCAGGGGTAAAAATCTCGCTATTATTGGTCATTTTCCATTTATCCCAAAAATAAGGGAGATTGTGCGAAACCTGTGGGTAATAGAAAAAAATCCACAGCCAGGAGACTATCCTGAGGAAAAGGCAAAAGAGTTTATCCCTGAAGCCGATATACTTGCAATTACAGGCACAGCAATAACAAACCACACTATTGAAGAACTCCTAAAATTAAAAAACAAAAATACATATACTGTAGTCTTAGGTGACTCGGCTATCCTTTCACCAGTGCTTTTTGATTATGGTGTGGATGCGATCGCGGGAACAAAGGTGCTTAACCCTGATCTTGTCTTGAAATGCATTAGCCAGGGGGCAAACTTCAGGCAGGTGAAGGGTATCAAAAAACTTATAATGTTAAAGGGGTAAAAATTTGTACAGTATTTATGATGAGATAAGGACACGCGCCCTTAAGGTTATAAATGCAGATCTTCTTGACAAAAATATAACCGTGAAGGCCCGTGCATTGAGCACTGAAGAGGCCATAGGCAACCCTGAAGCGGACGATTTTCCGCTTATGAAGGGCAAGGAAAGGCTTATGCAGGCAGAGATCGATGGATCATGCGGTCAGGCATTTACTGACCAGTATGGCAATTTCGAAGGGACACTTAAAGATATACTGACTTCTGAACTCAAAAACAATTTCCGCATGGCCATATTTATTGCCTCTATAAATGCGGCATTGAGGCACATGGGGCTGATTAAGGGCACCATCCATTGCAGGGATAAAGAGCCAGAAGAGTGCGCAGGAGAGCTTGTAAAAAAGATAAAGGAATCATATGGAGCCCCAAGGATATTACAAATCGGGTTCCAGCCCCGCTTTGTTGAAGCGCTGTCAGGCATCACTGAGCTTCGTGTAATTGACCTTGATAAAGACAATATCGGCACAAAAAAGTTCAATACAACTATTGAAGGCCCTGAAAAGACAGATGAGGCGATCAAGTGGGCGGATCTCCTGCTTGTTACAGGGACAACCATTGCAAACGGGACAATCGAACAATTTCTGGATAAAAAACCTGTCCTCTTTTATGGTACCACGATAGCAGGGGCAGCTCATCTTATGGGGTGGGACAGGTTCTGCGCAAAGGGGAGGTAGATGATTAATATAAAATCTCTGGTTCCTCTTTCCTGATATTATTTATAGCCTTTTCCCTGATTGCCTCTGCAGTGGCTTTTTTAATAAAATCGCTCTTTGCATCCGTGTATGTATCACGGTCAAATTCATACATTTTTGCAAGCCTCTTTTTCAGGGCCGCATACTCTTCTGCCACCTTCGGGTTACTTATCAGGTAGTCCCTGAAATTTAACCTTTCTACTATACTTTCCGCCCCTTCAGGCTCCATATGGATATGGTAACACTGCCCCTTAAAACCCTCCGGGGTGTACCCTTTAACAAACATCATATGGTTTGCCTGCTCTTTACCCCTTAACCGGAATCATGGTTATCTCATTGGCCCAGTCTATTGAATCCTGGAAGGCCTTTCTGATCTTGATCGGGTCAAGGCTCAGGTTCCGGATCATTGCATTTGCCTCATCCCACCCTGATTCCTCCATTCGCATGGCAAGCTGGAGAAGGGGCAGATACTCGTTATTGGGGTCAAGGCAGAGGGCCGCCTTGAGTTTGTCATCAAGGGGCAGATACTTTACCACCTCCTTCATCTCCATGCCGAGCATTGTATCAAGCAGCGAGAAGGTGCCCAGAAGAAAGAGGCTGTCAGGGTCAAAACCCCAGAAATCATGTTCACGGGTTATTGTCTCCAAAAATTTTCCCCTCTGGGCCGAAACAAACATAAGCTCCGGGGCATTGGGGCTATGGTTCATATCGGATAATATTACCACCCTGAGCCATGTCTTCATCTGCTTCCATCCTAGTAAAGTAATTGCCTTGTGAATGGACTGTATCTTCTGGGTAAAACCAAATGCCGCTGAATTGAGATATGATAAGAGTCTGAAGCTTATTGAAACATCAGACTGTATCAGTTTTGCAAGCTCATTGTAGTCAGGGTCTTCCTGCTCGATTATCTTTAAGAGGTTAAACCTTGATATCTCGTTTGATGATATCTTTCTAACTGAGAGCTTTTCAGGGATCTTAAAGAAGGGGCCGTGGAATAGCGAACAGCCCGTTTCAAGACACATATCAAACCTGTCCCCGTTTTTTATATTCTCGGCAAGTATCATTGCATCATATTCATTACCCTTCTGTACAAACTCCTTCAGATCATCCTTTTTTATCTCGGAGGTATCAACGCACAGGAGGTCTGTTTGAGAAAAGAGTTTTTCATAACCTGATACGCCTGTAAAACCCCCGATGGCAATATGATAACCATCCTTTTTGAATCTGAGCAGTGAATCCACCACCCCGCTATTAACAAGCAGTCTTTCAGGCACCCTGACTACAGCAAGCTTGGGGGGAAGCGCATAGGGTGAATCATCAAGCACATTCTTCTCATTGAAATTTACGATTATCTTCTTACCCCTTTCAACCACCTGCTGTATCCCGATATAGTTGCTTGAGGCTACGTTTACAGCAATATTATCCTCTATCGAGATGGTTTCGCCTATATCCATGGAATTACAAACGCAGACAAGCTCATAACCCCACAGGTCTTTTTTTGCGTTGAACACAGGCTGCCTTGCGATTGAAATGGTAATGGAACCAGCGATGTCTCTCTTTTTGTCTGCCATGTTGCCTCCAGTACCCTGATTCAGGGTTAAATTTTATATTATGCCGTTTTTATACCGTTCTCATGCGGTTTAATGCCCCAGATATCCCTGGCGTATTCAGACACAGACCTGTCGCTTGAAAACCTTCCCATATTTGCCGTATTCAAAATGGATTTTTTTATCCATTCATCCTTATCCCGGAAGGCCTTTGCAACCTCCTCCTGTGCGGCTATGTATGAGCGGTAATCTGCAAGGAGCATGTAAAAATCACCTCTCTCAAGAAGAGATGCTGTTATGGGTCTGAATAGCCATGGCTCTTTTGGCGAAAAAAAACCTGAACTGATCATGTCTATAGCCCTCTTTAATTCCGGGTCATTATCATAATAGTTCCACGGGTTATATCCACCTGCCCTCATGGATTCCACCTCATAGGACTTAAGCCCGAATATAAAGATATTCTCCTCGCCGACCTCTTCCATGATCTCCACATTTGCGCCGTCAAGGGTGCCTATAGTCACAGCGCCGTTCAGGGCGAGCTTCATGTTGCCTGTGCCTGAGGCCTCCATGCCTGCTGTTGAGATCTGTTCAGAGAGGTCCGCCGCTGGTATGATCTTTTCAGCCTGTGAGATGCAGTAATTGGGCAAAAAAAGCACCTTCAGCATACCCATCACATCAGGGTCACTGTTAACAACATCGGCTACCGAATTTATGAGCTTTATGATGAGCTTTGCCTGGGTATAGGCGGGTGCGGCCTTTCCGGCAAACAGGACTGTCCTCTTCACATGGTCGTGTCCGGGGTTTTCCTTTATACGGTTATAAAGCGTAATCACATGCAGGATATTTAATAGCTGCCTCTTATATTCATGCATCCTCTTCACATGAACATCAAAAAGGGTATCAGGGTTTACGCCCACCCTGATTTTGCGCAGTATGTAGCGGGCAAGGCGTTTTTTATTCTCAAGCCTTGCATTGTGCCATGCAGCCCTGAACTGTGCATCCTCAGCATAGGGGATAAGCTGTTTCAAATGTGACAGGTCGTTGATCCAGCTATCACCAATAGCAGAGGTGATAAGTTTTGAAAGGATTGGATTAGCCTGATAAAGCCACCTGCGCGGTGTGATGCCATTTGTAATGTTGATTATTTTACCCGGAAAGATCCGGTCAAAATCCTTGAATAAACCGGTTTTAAGTATCTGTGAATGGAGCGCTGCGACCCCGTTAACAGAGTGGCTCCCGACAATCGCAAGGTTGGCCATGCGTACAGACCTTACGCCTATTTCATTAATAAGGGACAACCTTGAAAGCATCTGGTCATCGCCTCTGTAATTGTCCTTTACCCAGTCAAGAAACCTCTGGTTGATCTCATATATTATCTCCAGATGCCTTGGCAGCACCTTGCCTATAAGGTCAACCGGCCAGGTCTCAAGAGCCTCCGGCAAAACCGTATGATTGGTATATGCAAAGCTCTTTTCGCATATTGCCCATGCATCATCCCAATCTACGCACTCCTCGTCCACCAGGATACGCATCAGTTCGGGGATGGCTATCGTGGGGTGTGTATCATTGAGCTGGATAGCAACATAGTCTGAAAAATTTGCAAAGGTCTGGTTCTGTTTTTTGTATCGTCTTATGATATCCCTTAATGTTGCCGCAACAAAGAAATACTGCTGTTTCAGGCGCAGCTCTTTTCCCTCTTGCGCCTCATCAGAAGGATAGAGCACCTTTGAAATATTTTCGCTTGTAACCTTTGCCTGTACAGCTCCGATATAGTCTCCCTGATTGAAATACTCAAGGTTAAATTCCCGGCTTGACTGGGCTGACCACAAACGCATATTCGTTACAAAACCATTATTATACCCGGGGATAAGTATATCGCATGCCATTGCCATTACGGCTTCGCCATCCACCCATCTTACCCGCCTTCTGCCCATATCATCTTCATAGTATTCTGTTCGTCCGTAAAACATCACCTTTTCCAGGTTATTCTGCCTTCTGATCTCCCATGCGCTGGTGCGGCGGGACCAGTTATCGCACTGTTCACGCTGGTACCCGTCCACAAGTATCTGATGAAAAATGCCGTAATCATACCTTATGCCATATCCGTAGCAGGGCATGCCAAGGGTTGCCATTGAATCCATATAGCATGAGGCAAGGCGTCCCAGGCCTCCGTTTCCGAGCCCTGCATCCCACTCCTCCTCTTCTATCTCCTCAAGATTGAAACCCATCTCTTTTACTGCATCAGAGGCCTCTTCCTGCATCCTCATGTTTGTAAGGTAGTTCATCATGAAACGGCCGGGCAGAAACTCCATTGAAAGGTAGTAGACACGTTTAGAAAAGGTGTCATAGAGTGACCTCTGGGTCTTTATCCACCTTTCTATAAGCCTGTCACGGATACTGTAGGATAGCCCCATGAAGCAGGAGTAACTATCAGGCCTTGAAGGGTCATTACCAAGGGTTGACTGTATATGCCGATAGATATCATCTCTGAAATTGCCTTTTGATATTTCAGGTGAAGATGTGGACTCTTTCTCTTTATCCTTTCTGGCCATAAACGTCTCCTCCGGTATAATTTAAAAAGGGGAAGGCCCTGTGCGGACATTCCCCTGTATGATTTTGGTTTGACAGGTATCTCTTTTCCTTTTATATCTTAACCTGTCATAGCAAGTTGACACTTATAAGCTCAATAGGATTATTCACCTGATTTTTTCTGGGCCTTTTTTTCCTTTTTTTCCTTGCGTTTTTCCTTCAGGGATTTTTCAGATTTCTTCTTGGTCTCCTTCTGGGTATCTCTTGCCTTTGACATAAAATCCTCCATTTATTAATGTTGATAAAACTGGCCTGCAAAAGGCAGGCATCCGGTATAAATATATGGATTATTAAAGCGGGCACATTATAACCGCAAAAAATTAAATGGGCTAGTGGAAAATATATCAGCCTCTTTTTTATTACAAAAAAAGGCGCTGACTTCCTGGGTCAGCGCCATAAAAAGATTACCTGCTGTAATTAATACGTGACTGTTTATAAAGCTCTTCCTGGTATGCCGGCGTTACATATTTCAGGCCCATAAAGTTGAAGTAAGATGGTTTCTCAGGCCTGCAGAATTTATCCGCATACTCTCTTGCCATCCTTCTCTGTTCTGCCTCTGAAGTGTTGTTAATATCATATTTTTCAGGCATCACACCGATTAGTATTTTATCGCCGTAAAGTTCATATATCTTATGGGTGTCATTCATCTCCTGTCCTGCCCATGCATCCCAGCCTGCCGCGATTATATTGGGCACCTGTTTAAAGAGCTGCCCGCAACTGTGCAGTTCAGTGACCTTTCCCTTTGAATGGATAAAATCGGTAACCCTCTTCATGGCAGGGACAATCATCTCTGCTGCGGTATCAGGAGAAAAGAATGTCTCCTTCTGTGAACCCCAGTCATCATGGATATAGAATCCGTCTATGTGCTCATAATAGGTCAGATACTTGTCAAATATCCTTATATAAAGGTCAGAGAGTTTATGGAACAGCTCCTTTACCGCCTTTTTCTGATCCTCATCAATCATGGCAAGCACTGCCCCTTCAAAATCCATAAAGGATATAAGCCTTTCATACCACCCTGTCTGGAACCACACCAGATTAAAGGTCTTTTCTGTCAGATATGTGCCGTTATTGATCTTTGCGCTGCCTTCCCAGTCCCATGAGTCTATATCGGGCCATACAACCTTGTCATACCACTCTGTTGCATCCTCCATAAAGGGTTTGCCGGGCCGCACCATTGAACCGCCGGCAACAGGGATAAACTCCCACTCAATACCGAACATGTCCTTACCTCCCCCCTCTTTTGCCATGTCAAAGGGCTGCCCCTCAAGCACAAAGGCACGGGCCACATTATCAGGCACAATCCTGGGTGTAAAGATACGGCTGTCAAGCCCGGACACCTGCCAGACCGGCCTTCTTCTTGTCATGGCATAGTATGCGTCCCTCATTGATACAGGAGAGTTAAATATCTTAAGCTCAGGAGAAAATGGTGTGGCAGGTGTCTTGCCAACCGCCTCCAGTTCTTTTGGGTCAAATTTTGGTATCTGCATTATTTGTATCACTCCTTTTTTTTAGTATAATTGTCTGGTAGTTATATACATCAATATTATTAA
>CAYWRH010000040.1:22936-27797 GCA_964460435.1 uncultured Desulfatiglans sp. | reverse complement strand
CGTGACTGGCTGCACCGGATATGCTCCAGGTAATCGTATCTCCATCAGCATCATTAGCGTTTAAGGTTAAACTGAATGCCGTCGGATTACTGTCCTCAGACATAGTCACTGATGTTGAATCTCCTTCAGTTATTACCGGAACATCATTTACGCTTTCTACTGTTACATTTACTGTTATTGTATCTGTTCCACCATTACCGTCGGCCACTTGTACAACAAAACTGTCTGATCCATTATAGTTGGCTGTAGGCGTATACGTTATAGCTTTAGATGTGCCTGTTCCACTGGCAACAGCTGTGCCGTGACTGGCTGCACCGGATATGCTCCAGGTAATCGTATCTCCATCAGCATCATTAGCGTTTAAGGTTAAACTGAATGCCGTCGGATTACTGTCCTCAGACATAGTCACTGATGTTGAATCTCCTTCAGTTATTACCGGAACATCATTTGCTCCATTAATAGTTATTGTAAGTGTAGCATTATTAGTTGTTGAGTCACTTGTATCAGTAAGTGTATAACTAAAGCTATCTGTTGTACTTTCTCCAGCACCAATAGCCTGGACTAAAGGCGAAGCATTGTTAAGTGTGTATGTGTAGTCTCCATTAGCATCCCATGCAAGTTCACCATATGTACCTGCAACTGGGGTGGTACCATCACTGTTAACCTGTGATATAAGAAGAGTTACACCTGTATCAACACCATGGCCTTCATCAGATGTTATCAAGTTTGCTGAATGAACAATTGAGCCATCTTCTGTTACTGAGGCGTCATTATTGGTTGCCGATGCTGTAGCAAAAGCTAAACCATTTGAAAAACAGATAAATGCTACGGAAGTGATAAATATTGTCAGCAAAGATCTCTTATTTATTTTCATTTTATAATCCTCTTTTATATCACACTGTTTATCTCAAACCGCGAGACCAAACACCTTTTAAAAATCCTATATAAATTTCATAATGAACCAACTAATCCGCTATTGGCCCTACTTTATAGTATCTGCTGTAAATGGCATATTTGCTCTTTCCGCCCTCTGTATCAATGGAATAATCATACCGGGCATAACTTTCTGTTGAATACCCCTTTGGAGGGAGAAAATGCCCTTCATATTCAATTGAATAATTGTAGCTTTTACCGGCTGATATCGCATGGGTTTCATCATCGACCAGTGTGCTGGGAGTATTAATATTTATAATAGGATGCCCCCCTGTCCCGATATAGGCAGCCTCTCTGTTCTGCCCCCCTTCAGAAATAAAAAAATCCTGCTTATGGGGAATCTGATTTCTTGCTATCTGCATATCTGTAGTCGATGTTCTGCTTGCAGATATTCCAATAATCGTGAGGATAACAAGAATCATTAAGGCAATGACTGTGACATTTCCATTATCTTTTAATAATATATCTTTATTCAAAATCATCTTTTACAATCTCCGTTTTATAACCTTTTAATGGATGAAATGGACACTTTTTGTTTGTTCTGATTCCATGTCACTATGACAGTGATAGCCTTGTTATTTGTTATGGGGTTATTATTGGAAATATTCCACACTCTGCGATACTGCCCACCCGGAGCCCCTGTTTCATCAATATTAAGTTCTTCATAATCTACGCTGCCGCTGGCTATTGCATCCAGACTATTTCCGGCTATTTTATCCTGTAATGAGGCATCATTGTAATCTCGGCCCAACAAGTACTCCATCTTGTCTTCTGCCAGTGCAAGGGCGCATGTAACATTAGCACTGAGATGATTTCCTCTTATCGCTGATACCTGCATTGAGGCTACGGCAAGTAGGCCAACAGTTAATATAGAAATTGCCACCAATACTTCCAGGATGGTAAAGCCCTTTTGCCCATTAATTATTCCGGTAATTTTTCCACTCATGGTGTCACCTGTAATTATATATATTTTCACTTATACGTACTCTCTAACCTGAATCTTTGACATATGCTAAATACAGCCTTCAAAATATCATAACCCGATGTTCCTTGCGTTAACAGTGGCAGACAATATCCTGCGCATATACCCGTCATTAGCTGATGTCATAGAATAGTTGCCCATTTGATATGTATTTGGATCTTTATACCCCCTTATTTTGTTATCAGTCCTCGCAAGGATAAAGACCTTCACAGCCCTGACCATGGGAATATTAGAGAGTGTGTCAAGGTCAAATACTTCACTACCGTCATTTAATATGTATGAAAATTGGAGGTTATCCACATCTTCAGCGATTGTGTTATAGTCTATGTCCGTGCCTAGATTTTTTCTTTTCAGGGTCGGGCGGTTTGAGTCGCTGTTATCCACCTTGTATATTATGACATCCACCTTTCCTACAAAGTCTCCCTCGCCATAATTGTCAAGTAAACCTGCTGGAAACTCAAAATTGTTACCTTCAGCGACTTCAAATATCTCAGCTCGGTTTAAATCTTTTTTTGCCAAAAACCCGAATTTATTATGCCCGCCGACATATTTTAGGTCTGTTGCATCCAGAGTTGAGGCATTTAATTCAAGGTATGCAGCGGTTTCGTCCCCCGGAGTCGCAAACTCACCAGCTTCGAGAGGCCTCCCTGTATCGCTGCCCTTAATAATTACCAGAATATCGGTATCATCTTTGACACCTGCTATGCCGCTCACATTATCTCTTGCGTATATCAAGGGACGTATTGCGAGGCCGTCTAACACCTCACCATCAGCCTGGAACGGGTATGTACCAGAGACCATATCGGTATAATACCCTGCCATCTGGATATCACGGGTTATCATAAAAAGGGCGGCCCTCAAATTCTGTTGGGCTACAGAGACCTGTGACTGAACCACATATGAATCCTGCTGCGACTTAAAGGTGCTGAATATGGCGGCCATCACTATAAGGGATATGGACATTGCTACCAGGAGCTCAACTATTGTAAACCCGTCTGTTTTCCGAATAGCAATACTATGATTTTCTTTATCACAACTAAGCCACATTATTATTACTCCCTCTTCAAAGATAATCGTTTAAGATCGAAGCAAAACCTGTAATCCACACTTCCTTTTAAGCAAAACAGGTGCCATAACCTTGTTTATCACCTATCATGTTAAAAATATTAAGGATATGGCACATATCCTGTGAAATTATTTGTTCATGTCACTGATAACTTATTTTACAGCGTCAATATTATTAACAACCAGGTAACCACTGGACATTAGGTAAAAAAATGCAGCATCTAAACTAATTTATTATTTATCCTTTTCATATAATTATCATTACCTTATTTGTATCTTTTATTTTATCTTTTAAAGCATTTTCATATGACCTGCCGGGCTGGTACAATGTGGCATCCGGTTATGAGGATGCCTTGAGCGCCTCAATACAGAAGGAAACGCCAATAATAGTCTTTTTCTATATAGAATCCGATGAGTTATGTCAGAAACTGAGGGATAATTATTTGAGGAATTATGAGGTGTACAGTTTTTTAGACAACTTTTTAAATGTGGCTGTTAATCTTGAGGGTAACGACTTTGATAGAAAACTCGCTAAAACCTATATGAAGGCATTAAAGCTTGATCCAAAATGTAAGGAATGCAGCGCAGAGCTGGAAAAGCTGAAGGAGAACAAAGAAAAAATCAGCAGAAGATAGGGCGCCTAAGTATTCATTGGCGTATAAAGAATCTTTATTCACCACAGAGGCACTGAGTTCACGGGGATTTTAATCATTTTCATACTATTACTCCGTACTCTCCGTGTCCTTCGTGGTTAGTTGTTTTTGTCTATTTCATACGTTGCTGGATAAATACAAAAGAGCAAAAAAGATAGAGCGGCCTCTGCCTTTCAAGGGAGCGACAAAGATGATGCCTGCTTAAGAGAGGTCATCCTTTCTGTTCCGGGATATTCATCAAGGGCAAGTTTAAGGGCCGTCAAATTCTTGTCAGGGTTTTTAATGAATCTGATGCCCATGCCACGGTTAATAACCCTTTTTTCAGGTATTCCGGTATTTGACCATACAACCTCTGCATTGAGAAGTATGCGCCTCTTCTCAGTGCTCTTTATCAAAATGGGGAATCTTTCCCCGGGCTTGCAGGGGCTATCGCATTTAATGAATGCGCCTGACCTGTTAATATCCCTGATAACAGCCTTGATAATGCCGTTGCCGGTTTTTATAAAGACAGGCCATGCGACCTCTGCCCTCCTTAAATTTTTTCTCTGCTCATCCCTGTTTTCTTCAGCCTGACAGCCATAGAATTCCAGTTGGTCAGCGCTTTTACAGGGAAAGGCCCCTTTGGCATAATTTTTAAATACTATCCATATGAAAGATAGCACTATGCAGAAAAGGATAAAACCCATACCAACACTCATGCCTGCATATATATTCCCCATTATGCCAACCCCCTTATTTTCTCTGTTATTCATAGCAAGATATTTTTTAAGAAAGATGCCTCTCTGATAATCTATCGGTAAAACCTCTCTTTTCATTAATTTTAAGTGCAATATTTTGAGGTGCCCCTACCCTCACAATGTTGTTGAATTATGGTTCAATTGATGCTCCTCTCCCTGAATGGGAGAGGCCGGGAGAGGGTGGAAAAGATAGGCAGTATAATCTGCTCTGTTTATCGCTCAGGGTTTCACCCTCCCCCAACCCCTCCCACAAAGTGGCGGGGAGTGTTTTTCAGGGAGAATTAGCTATTGTTTTTGGATTCCAGTCCTCCGTAGCAGTTCTGCTGCGGAGGAGGGGCAAGCGTTCAGCCATCAGCGTTCAGCTTTCAGCAAAAGACTAAAACGATATCTCACACAGAGGCGCAAAGAACACTAAGTGACACGGAAAATTCCTAAATACCATTCATCACGGAGAGCACGGAGGACACGGAGAATCTATCATCTCTTAAGAA
>CAYWRH010000040.1:0-22926 GCA_964460435.1 uncultured Desulfatiglans sp. | reverse complement strand
ATTTCTGCCATCCGTGCAAAAGTGGAATTCCATTTAATTTACAATGAGGTTCAGGATCTCTACCGGAATTTATACCGCATTTATTGCGAGATAGGCTTAATGACTTATTTTTAAGTTCACTGTAATTTTTTTACTCCGTGCTCTCCGTGTCCTCCGTGGTGAAATTTCTTTGCTTCAAACGGTATATTGGAAGATTCAAAACCCCTAGGAAAATCAAAGGATTTCTACATGTTTTTTTCTTAATTTTGTGAGCCTTACGATGGGGTTTGCCCTGAAAAATGTGCATTCTTCACATAAAAAGGTGCATCCTTAAATGCGGCAAACAGCTATCCTGCTGATTTAACTGGCATCTTTTTATGGCCTGTTATTTGCTATAATTAACTGGTGTCCATCCATAGCAGTGCTGCTGCGGGGGAGGGGCAGGCGGTCAGCCATCATCGTTCAGCTTTCAGCAAAAGTGCTTCAAACCAAATATTTATCTGGCAGCTTATCGCTCACTGCTGAAAGCCCCATACAGAATTTGTCTATTTCTGGATGGAAACTGCTGGTTAATTGTTTTTCCATTTTTGACCTGATTTATATTTATAACAAACAAAATAGTGATATGAGGCAGCCCATGAGTTTTGAAAACAGGTTGGAAAAAGATTTGCAGCGCAAAGGTTTTTCGCTCCTTGAGCTGCTGTTTGTACTCTGTATTGCCGGTATCCTTGCAACAATAGCAGCGCCTCTCTTTTCAACATGGATACCTGACTACAGATTACGGGGTGCGGCAAAGGGGCTTTATGCTGACATGCACCTCGCAAAGATGAGCTCCATAAAAGAAAATGACAAATACAAAATAGTCTTTAATACTGAAGGCAGTGCCTCTTACAGTTTTAAAAAGGCAGAGGGGACTGTTGAAAAAATGGTTCTGCTTAACCCGGATGCCTCTGATAACTCTATTAGATATGGCTGCGGGGATGCAACAAAAGATGCAACAAAGGCAGGCAATAGCCCGCCATCAGACGGAGTCAGTTATGCAGACAACGCTGTTACCTTTAACCCTGCCGGAACAGGGACATCAGGTTATGTGTACCTCACAAACGGCAAGGGCTCATCCTATGCAGTAGGCACATTGTCATCCGGTGTAATACATATTAAAAAATGGGACAGGAACAGCAATTCATGGAGATAGAATAGCACCATTAATAATCGTATGTGCCATTATGGCGTTTCATCTTCAATCATATTTTATTATTCTATCTCCCATAACATCTGCGTGACCCCGCCTGGCGGCTCAGGGATATTTGTGCCCATCTCTTCAGCTATGCCGCTTACCCTCTCTCCAACATTTGCAACCCCTGATGCATGGCCCTTTCTTGTGATTATCTCTATTCCGGAGGGTATGGCAGGGCCTGTAATGCTAATATAGGTATCCATAAGTGTCTTCAATTCAAGATCTTCCTTATCCTCTTTAGCATGGTTCAGGACAGAGGTCCCATACGAGTAATCAATGGCATAAATATAGTTTTTTCCAATCGGGTTTGACGGGTCATCAAACAGGGGCTGGTATGAGGTAAAATAGATAACACCTGCAAAGAGCCTGGGCTGGGCCAGTATATGTTCGCCTGTATGGTCATTATTAAGGCTGTCTTTACACTCACCCTGCCTGTCCATGATACGATAGAACCCTTTTACCTTTTTATCATTAAAAAGCCCCTTTAGTTCATTTTGCAAAGCCTCGTCATCCGGTTTGTCATTTATGGCGCCATCATTATCCGCATCTGCATCAGCATCAAGTTCATTGCATGTCAGATTAACAAGCTCTTTTTCATAGACAAGAGAATCTGTGTCGGCAACCGCATAAAACCGGTTTGAAATCATGGCAAAGCGGTGATGAGCCCTGTCGCCAGTGCCAAAATAGAGCACAGGCCTGTTTGTCCATTCATTGCCTGTGAGAGATACCTCCGGCGAATAGAATGTCTTTCTGCCCTGATCCATGTAATTGAGAGACGGGGTATCAGGATCAGAATCTGTAAATGGATAGGTTAACCCTGCGCCAATGCCCGGCGCGAGTGATGAAGCGGGGTTAGAGGCAAATATCTGTTTTACCTTCCACCTGGTTGAGAGTTCATTTTCATATGAATTTATACTGTCAGCATCATAATCATATTCTATCTTCCATATCTGGCCGTATAAATCCGCAGCATACATAAGCAGATATCTTTCTGAAAGTGGTATAGCCGAGATATCAGCCGGAAAACACCATTTCATATTGTTATAGGTCTGGCTGATACCGCTCTTTTTTTCAACGCCTTCACTGTATGTGGCGCTGAACAGAAGAGAGCCATCTTCAATATCAACTGCAAAAACACCCCAGCCCATATTATCAGCCCCCGGGTTAAACCTGTCATATCCCCCTGTCCCGCCGGTTGCAGAATCATGCAGCTCACCAGTATCCCATTTGCCATTATTATTTGAATCGGTGAATGGTTCAGGGAATGCATCTTCAAGCGGATCATATCCCCCTGCGAATATCATGATATCTTTAGTTGCTCCTTCAGAAATTTTTATGGTGGCAAAAAAGGGTTTCCCCCATGTATAACCTAGCTCATTGATATTTTTTGTGAGGGGTATAAAGGCTCCATCAGGACCACCCGATATGTTCCATCTGACAGACCATGTAAACGGGTCAGGGGATGAGACGTTAAGGGCCCAGTAATTACGCCCCCCTTCCCGCTCTCCAAAAACAAGGCTCTTTTTCTTGTACCCGCTTTCATCGGTCGCACTGTGCTGAAACAGGGCAGGTGACCCGTCTACCATATATATGTGAGAAGTTGAATCTGGAACCGTCGCAAGTTTTGAGAGGAGATCCCTTGGAACAAAGGCAAATATTTCATCACCAGGGAAATATGGCTTTCCATTAAAATAGATATTCGTATCTGTGAACACATGAAGCATCCCGTCATTAGCGCCGACAGCTATATACCTGTATTGCAGCTTTTTTGTAGCGGGGTCGTAATAGTCTATAATCTTTGGTTCTGAATGGATGATATCTCCAAGTATCCATTCCCGTTTTGCAACAGGAAAACCTGCTACACCCGAACGCTCCTCACTCTCACAGGTGTATCCATATACATAATTAATAATATTATGCCTCTTAATATCTGTATCCACGCCCAGATCCGAATTTGTTACATTCTTAAAGGGTATGACAGAGCCATCAGAGGCCACGGTAAAAATGTTTCTGAATGAGTAATATGCATCAAGATCAGGATAGGCATATGGGTCAGGGAGAGAAGATAAAAGACGCTTTCCTGCCCCGCCCTTTTCAATGCTGCCTCCATCCGGGGCATCAGACCACCAGGAAATGGCTGTATTAAGAAATGAGCCGTCGCAGTCAACAGCTATATCATTATTTTTATCCACTACCACCCATTCCGGATTATCCCTGCCACTGCAATCCTTTCTCTCAATATATGAAAGCCCGTATTTTTTCAGATTGCCTCTCCAGCCCCCCTTTTCTACCGGCTCAAAAAAGACCATATATATTTTATCGCCGCTCTGGGCATTATTATTTTCATCAGGAGCGATCACTGGAGCAGCATAGGATATCCCCTTTTTATACAACTCCTTGAATGAGTCGCTTAATGGCAGGTCAGATGCGCAGGCATGGATTTCATTCATGAAGAGACTGAAAATAGAGTGTTTCCCTGGGTTTTGAGCCGGAGCAAATACAAACAGGCTTAGTGCATATAAAGCAGATGCAGATATTATTATTGCCTTTAACCTGATCCCTTTTTGTTTCATCCTTTGCCTCTAATTATTTTTATATCACCTGTTATTTAATTTTGGGGCCGATAGAATAATATCTTGCCTTAATTTTCACATCATTACTTGAACTTTTACCGCTTTTAGTCACCACCTCATAATCATGTCTTGTAAAATGTAGGGCAGAATAGCCCTTTGGCGGAGAAAAATGGCCTTTATATGTAACCATGTAATCACAGTAATTTTGCGGCACAACCTCTTCGGCTCCATCTGCGACAACAAGCCCCGGGCTGTCCGAGATAGTTAAAGGATATTCGCCCCTGCCAATTTTTACAGCCTCCATGTTCTGCCCCGCCTCTGCCACATAGAAATCCTGCTTATGGGGGATAAGGTTGCGCGCAGCTGTAACATCGGTATTTGATGTCCTGCCTGCTGATATGCCTATGAGTGTGAGGATTATGAGGATCATCAGGGCAATCACAGTAATGTTACCGGTTTCAGTTATGTTTTTAACTGTCATCTTCATATTAATACCTCATTTTCTTTTAACGGATGTCAGGGACACCTGATGCCTCTCTTTGTCCCATAATACTATTACTGTAACTGTTTTGTTGTCATCAATTGGCGTATTGTCTGCAATATTCCAGACCCGCCTGAAATGGCCTGAACCCGGTTTTCCTGTCTCATCGATAAGCTCCTCCTGTTTATCCACCTGCCCATTTGCAACGCCTGTCAGGTCATCATTATTTTCATAAAGAGTATCCTCAAGAGCAGGATCAGAGTAATCAAGCCCCATCAGCTCTTCCATTTTATCCTCTGCAAGGGCAAGGGCGCATGTGATATTGTCACTCAGGCTGTTGCCCCGTATTGCATTCACCTGCATGGATGCAATCCCTAACAGGCCAATGGCAAGGATGGTTATGGCTATCATCACCTCAATAACAGTAAAACCCCCATCACAAAACCTGCCTAACCCTTTTTGTCCGGGACCCATTTTGACTCCTTTTGCCGGTATGAATAAAGATTATCAGCCACCAATATTTCTTGTCTTCACTGTTGATGAAAGCATCCTTCTTACATAATCATCAGCTGGTTTATAAACTCCTGCAGCACCCATGTCATATGTGCCGGGGTCAGTATACCCCCTGACAGCGCTCTCTGATCTTGCAATAAGGTATGTCTTTACTGCGCGTACAAGGGGAATGCTGTTACTGTCATCAAGGTTGTCTGTTATTGAACCATCCCTCATGATAAACTCAAACTGCAGGTCATCCATATTCTCGGCTATCACAGAAAAGCTGTTATCCGTGCCTATATTCCTTCTGCTGAGGCATGGGTGCATAGGATCAGAATTGTCTATAAGGTACATAATAACATCAAGTTTGTGAATGGTGTCACCTGCCCCGTATGCTTCAACCAGGCCTGATTTAAATACAAAGCCATTGTCTGCGCCAATCTCAAAGAGTTCGGCGCGCTTAAAGTCTTCTTTAACCAGGATAGCGTACTTTGTGTGGCCTGCCCCTTTGTAATACTTCAGGTCAATATCTCCATCACCATCAAGGTCTCTTGCATCCTTTATATTCCCGTTTTTATCCCAGTTTGAAAGCAAAAGCCCTGCTGCCACAGAATCGCCGGGAATGCCCTTCTCACCTGCAACAAGTCTCCTGTATTTATCGCTGGCCCTTACAATTACAATGATATCTGTGCCCTCTTTAACAGCCGGTATCCCCTTTGCATTGTTAACAAGATAGATAAGCGGCATGATCGCCACATCGGGTGTGGCAGGGTTATTATCCCAGTCAGAGGAATATTCCGCATCAACAAAACTTGTATAGTAACCTGCCATCTGTATGTCATGGGTAATCATATAAAGGGCTGCCCTGAGATTCTGCTGTGTCATGGAAACCTGGCCCTGTAAAAGATAGGAGTCCTGCTGGGATTTAAATGTGCTGAAAATAACAGCCAGGACAATGACCCCCAGCCCTATGGCAATTAATAGTTCAATAAGTGTAAAGCCTGACTCCTCTTTTATTTCATCAGCCTTCATATTTATTGCCTTAAATCGGATTTTTTAATTCAGTCTGTAAAAATGGTTTTATTAAAACAGGTAAGACAGAGAGGTTTAAAGCAAAAATAATGCCATGATAATGACAAGACGAGAATGTTAACCTATCTCTATCATATTGATTTATATCATTTTTTCCTGTATTCAATTAGGAATCTGTGTTTGCAGGCGCAGGGGCAATGTATAAATATTTATCGTCTGTTAAGTTTTTTTACAGTATTATTTTTTCTATTATGTCAGGGCTGAATAAAAAACCATTGCAATACCTGCTCTTAAAATATAAACTCCCTCTAAATATTAATAAGCCTTCTTTTATATTAAATTGACATTATTAAATTTATCTTTTCATGAACTATGAATTGTAAAATAAATAACAGCTTCAGTGATGAGAATATCTGCCAGATCCTGCTGTCGGTTGGGCTTTTGTCCAAAGAACAGAGCAAACAGATACTTGTTAAAAAAAACCAGATAAAATCCAAGCTTGAACAGATCAGGACATTAAGGCATGCATCCTCCGGTTCAAAACTGAAGACAATAAACCCTATAAATATTGTGGACATTATCACATCGCTTGAGCTGGAAAGGTGTGATGACAAGACAAAGATACTTGACGAGGAGACTATATTCCAGGTGCTTGCAAAGGTCTGGAAGGTGCCATACAAAAAGATTGACCCTTTAAAACTTGACCTTAACCTCATAACAAAGACCCTGCCCCACACCTTTGCCATGAAGCATCTTGTTATACCCATTGAGGTGAAGGATGACCAGATAACCATAGCTACGCCATATCCTTTTAACATAGAGGCAATGAATGATATCTCACAGGTAACGCACATGAAGGTCAAGCCTGTGATGAGCACCAAAACCGATATTATCAAGCTTATTGGCGAATTTTACGGGTTCAAGCGTTCAATATCTGCTGCTGAAAACCAGTTCTCAGGCCCCTCAATTGACCTTGGAAACCTTGAACAGTTTGTAAGGCTGAGATCATCAGAGGAACTCCTTTCAGATGACCAGCATATCGTAAATGCAGTGGATCACCTCTTCAGTTATGCATTTGACCAGAGGGCAAGCGATATACACATTGAGCCCAAACGCAACAAGAGCATAGTAAGGCTCCGCATTGACGGGGCGCTGCACACGGTTTATGAACTCCCTAAAAATGTCCATCCTGCAATAACAAGCCGCATTAAGACCATTGCCAGGCTTGATATGGCGGAAAAAAGACGTCCCCAGGACGGACGTATTAAACTTGAGAGACAGGGCGTTGAGTCTGAAATAAGGGTCTCTTCAATACCTGTGGCATTTGGCGAAAAGATGGTAATGAGGGTGCTTGACCCTGATATACTGCTTCAGGACCTTGAAAAGCTCGGTTTCACTGCAATGGACCTTATCCGCTACCAGCAGTTTATCAACCTTCCCCACGGGATTATTCTAGTCTGCGGCCCTACAGGAAGCGGCAAATCAACAACCCTCTATTCCACACTGAGATACCTCTCTTCACCTGATATCAATATCACAACTGTAGAGGACCCCATTGAAATGGTTTATGAGGATTTCAACCAGATAGCTGTTCAGCCATCAGTGGGGGTTACCTTTGCCTCTATCCTAAGAAACATACTGCGACAGGACCCTGATATTATAATGATCGGCGAAATGAGAGACCTTGAGACTGCCCAGAACGCCATCCAGGCATCACTTACAGGTCATCTGGTTCTTTCCACACTTCATACAAACGATGCGCCATCATCCATAACACGTCTGCTTGACCTTGGCATACCGGCATTCTTGATAAAGGCTACCCTGGCCGGTATTGTGGCCCAGAGACTGGTTAAAAAGATATGCCCCCATTGCAAGGAGACCTTTGAGATGAAGGCAGATGAACTTCGGTCACTGGGCCTTGAAATAGAACATGAAGGGGTGCTGCAACTTAACAGGGGAAAAGGATGCAACCGGTGCAGGAATACTGGTTATCTTGGTCGCTGCGGTATCCACGAGGTGCTCCCTGTAACCGAAGGCATACAAGGCCTGATCACACCTGAGACCGATATAGCAAAGTTACGGGAACTGGCAAGAAAAGAGGGCATGGTAACCCTTAGGGAAAATGCAATAAAAAAACTGCTTGATGGCACAACAACATATGAAGAGGTCCTGAGGGTAACCTGGGAGCAGATATAACAGGCCGCACTATATGCTATCTCACCTTATCATCTCTGATTTTGCCATAATAAGTCATCTTGAAATAGAATTCAGGGCAGGGCTCAATATCCTTTCAGGTGAAACAGGGGCAGGAAAATCAATAATAATCAGTGCAGTAAACCTGATACTGGGCGGCAGGGCATCCTCAGATCTGATAAGAAGCGGTTCCCCGGAGGCAAGGGTTGAGGCGCTTTTTTATCAGCCTGAAAACAGCCGTCTTTCAAGGTTTATGTCTGAAAATGAGATCCCGTTTGATGGTGAAATCATCATCAAGAGAACAATATCAAGGGAAGGCAAAAACAGGATAACAGTCAACAATTCAATAACAAGCCTTCAGACACTGTCTGCCATAGGCATGATGATAATAAGCATATCAGGCCAGCATGAACACCAGATACTGCTTAAGCCTGATAATCACCTGTCTCTTCTTGATGATCTTGGCAGCCTGAATGACAGGAGAAACCGTCTGAATGAATTGTTCCTCAGTTATGAATCTTACAGGAAAAGGATCAGGCAGCTCGAATCAGAGATAAAAACCCAGCATGAAAAACAGGAGCTCTCCTCCTTTCAGATAAAGGAGATTGAGAGCGCAGAGATCAAAATTAATGAAGACATTGAGCTTGAAGAAGAAAGAAAGAGGCTTAAGAATGCAGAGCAGATCAGGGAGGTAATGGCAGGTTCTTACTACAGGATATATGAAAGGGAAGGCTCCATCCTTTCTGAAGTGTCCTTGTGCCTGAAGGATATAAAAAATGGTTCAGCCTATGACAACAGGCTTACAGATCTTGTTAATGGCCTTGAATCAATAAAGGCTGAGCTTGAGGATGTATCTTTCAGGCTGGGAGACCTTAAAGAGAGTATTCATGCAGACCCGGAAAGGCTTGAGCTGATAGAAGAGAGGCTCCAGCTTTTAAACGGCCTTAAAAGAAAGTATGGCCGTGAACTAACTGATGTATTGCGCCACAGAGAGAGGCTCACCCAGCAGATAAATGATACGGATCAGATGGAAAAAGAGCTTGAAGAGAACAGAAAAGGGCTTGAAAAGGTGATAGAAAGCCTGCTCTCTGAGGCTGATAAACTGTCAAAGGAGAGAAAAAAGGTTGCAGGGGAAATGGAAAAGGCAATCGAGCTTGAACTGGATCTGCTTGAAATGACCGGCACAAAATTTAAGGTTAAATTTAATGATGAGGTTACTGCCTGTGGAAATGACAA
The DNA here is from genome assembly GCA_964460435.1 of uncultured Desulfatiglans sp. GTDB lineage: Bacteria > Desulfobacterota > DSM-4660 > Desulfatiglandales > HGW-15 > JAAZBV01. The sequence goes on along the minus strand of CAYWRH010000040.1, from coordinate 13,700 downwards.
ATCATCATTATTGAACATGACAGGGCCTGAAGGTTATGACAGGGCAGAATTCATGATCTCAACCAATATCGGAGAGGATCTTAAGCCCCTGTCAAAAATTGCATCAGGCGGGGAGTTGTCAAGGATCATGCTCGCAATAAAAACCATACTTGCACGAAAGAGCTCTGTGGAGACAATAATATTTGATGAGGTGGATGCCGGAATAGCAGGGGCAACAGCAGAAAAGGTCGGGGAAAAGATAAATGAGCTCTCTCAGTATCATCAGATAATCTGCATAACACACCTGCCACAAATAGCCAGTAAAGGCAAAAACCATTTCCTAGTTAAAAAAGGAATTAAAGAGGGTCGGACACAGACTATTATTTCAGAACTTAATAGTGAAGAGAGGGTGCATGAAATTGCAAGGTTAATGGGTGGCAGAAAGGTAAGTGATCAGGCCATAGCGCATGCAAAGGAGATGCTTTCCATGACCTGATCTGTAATTCAGGATAATGGTTACTCTTCGGGCTGCTTCACCCTAATAAATGATACCTCCTTTTGCCCTGCATTAATATTAAGGACAGCACTGTTTTCAGCCACTGACCTTATGCCTGTTTCACCTGTTTTTTCGCCCAAAAGGAAATACTGATCACCGGAGCCAGACCTGGCAGGTTCACCCTTTTTAAAAAGCTCAAATACTGTGTTTTCATTAATGCCTATATCCCTGCCTGATCTGATTACATAGTTATCACCTTCAACAACCGGCTCGCTCTGCCATGGTATCTTTCTCAGTTTTTTAATTGCCCTTGAACAGAGCTTCTCGGTCATGTCCAATATTTTTTCCTGAAGCATGCTGCTGTCAGGCAACCATCTGTCGTTTTCACCGGTATTTAATAACCCTGACATGAAATCTATGGTTTCATCCTCAAAAACAACCAGTGTGCCATTAACAGTATCCACTGCATTAAGGCTTACAGAGAGGGTGACTTTATGGGTATCCTTTCTGAAGGGCCATATGCCTTTTTTTGCCTTTGCAACCTCAACCGGCTGGATAATACATGCAAGAAGGATATTGATCCCGGATGCCCCTGATTTTTTCACATAGACAGGATTAAGTATTGCCCCATAGGGTTTGTTCAAAAATGCCTGATCCTGATCTTCATATTTTTGCAGGGTGCTTACAACAAGGTATTTATCTTCTGAGATATATGAGAAACAGGCCTGCATGATTCGATCGGTCTGCAAATTATCTATTCCTGAATTATTTATAACAGGTGTGATAAGTATCTTCTTCTTTAATACTGGCTTGGCTTCAGGGGTAAAAAGCCTCTTCAATGATTTTCCTGTTTCCCTGCCGACATAATAAACATCACTTGCAGCGCCGCCGCAGCCGGATGTAAAGGCCATAAGTACCGGAACAGAAAAGATTAAAATATACCTTATAATACCTGCCTTCATATGTGTTATAACCTCCGTACTTATTTCAAGTGTAGATCAAGCCAAAAAATACCGGTCAGCCACTTCAGATCTATTTTCAGACAACCGGCAGCAAATGTGTAAAACATAATGTCTCAGAGTGATTAACAGTTTCAATCCTAAAACACAATATTAAATGAATCAAATTCGCCTCTGAATTCCTGGACAGTCTCTGTTACTGTATTGACAACTGCCCTGGGCGGGCCTTTATGACACCATTCGACAAATTTCCTTAAATTTGGTTCCATACCTTCGGCCACTATCTCAACTGTCCTGTCAGGTCTGTTTTTTACCCAACCCTTTACCATCAGCTCTTCGGCCTTAAGTCTGGTTGATTCCCTGAACCAGACCCCCTGTACTATTCCACTTACAATAAGATGTACCCTTTTATTCTGCATTTAAAAACCTTCCTCTTGTCTCTTTAATAATCCTTGAGGGTTTTCTATGAAAACATCTTAAAAAAAGCCTCTTCATCTATTATCTGTATATCAAGTTCCCTTGCCCTGTCCAGTTTTGACCCGGGTTCATCTCCAAAAAGGAGCATATCCGTACCCTTGCCGACCGAAGATGCAACCCTGCCGCCATTCTTCACAATAAAATCCTTGATCTCATCACGTTTCATCCGGGCTAATGTCCCTGTTACAACGATTGTCTTTCCGGCTATGGGTGATTTACCGTTGTAATAGGGCTCCTCAAACTCTATACCCTCATTTATAAGGCTCTCTATATGACAAATATTTGCCTCATCTGAAAAGAATGTAACTATGCTTTCGGCTATCTGCGGGCCCACCTCTTTTATGGAAAGAAGCTCATCTTCATCCGCCTCCTTTAATGCATCAATTGTCCTGAAATGGTCCGCAATAATTGATGCGATATGCTCACCTACATGCCTTATACCAAGCGCATATATAAATCTTGCAAGGGTGGTCTTTTTACTTGCAGTAATGGCGGCAAGGATATTATTGGCCGACTTTTCTTCTATCTTATCCAGTTGAAGCAGCTTTTCTTTGGTAAGCCTGTAGATATCAACACCCTGTTTAACAAAACCTTTATCAACAAGCTGGGTAATAATCCTGTCGCCCAGGCCATCAATATCCATTGCGCCCTTTGACACAAAATGTCTGAGACTGGCATTCAGTTGTGCCGGGCACCTCCTGTTCGGGCATCTTATTACTACCTCATTTACCTTTTTGATGACCGCACTTCCGCAAACAGGACATTTATCAGGGATAATAAATACCTTTTCCATGCCTGTTCTCTCTGATTTTATGCTTTCAACAACCTCAGGTATTACATCCCCTGCCCTCTGAATGATGACTGTGTCAAATATCCTGATATCCTTTTTTTCTATCTCCTCCTGGTTATGCAGTGTCGCGCGCCTTACAGTAACCCCGCCAACTTCAACAGGTTCAAGCAGGGCAACAGGCGTAAGCGCCCCTGTTCTGCCTACCTGAACCTCAATATTTCTGATTTTAGTCATGGCCTGAACAGGCCTAAATTTACGTGCAATGGCCCATCTTGGCGACCTTGTTTTAATGCCAAATTTTTCCTGAAGCTTTAACCTGTTAACCTTTATTACAGCTCCATCTATCTCAAAAGGAAAATCATCCCTGTTATTTTCAAAATTATGGCATTGCTCAATGACCTCTGCGATATTTTTACAGAGTTTCATATCTGCAAGGTTTACAGGCAGGCCAAGATTTTTCAAAAATAACATAATATCATAATAGGTATCTGCCTTATAGTCGTTAATAGCACCTGTTCCGTAACAGAAAAAATTAAGACGACGCTTTTTTGTAACCTCCGGGTCAAGCTGTCTTAATGAGCCTGCAGCAGCATTTCTCGGGTTGGCGAAAGGCGTTAACCCCTCTGATAACCTCCTCCTGTTGAGTTCCCTAAAATCCCTTTTTTCCATATATACCTCCCCTCTTACCTCAAGTATGCCGGGGATTTGATCATTGCCTGCAGAAGATATGAGACTGGGAGGCACTGCAGGGATGGTTTTAATATTTTCTGTAACATTTTCACCAGTAAAACCATCACCCCTTGTTGATGCTACAAAAAGCCTTCCCTCTTTATATACAAGTTCAATGGCAAGCCCATCCATTTTGGGTTCAACAACATATTCAATAGGATCAAGGCTGCCATTAAGTCTCTTGAGTCTTGCATCAAATTCTATTATTTCCTCATCCGTGAAGCCATTTTCGAGGCTCAGCATAGGCTGGGTGTGCCTTATTGGATCAAATGTTTTTAATGGCGCAGCACCAACCTTCTGGGTTGGCGAGTCAGGATTGATGAATTCAGGATTTTCACTTTCAAGGAGCTGTAACCTTCTGAATAATTTGTCATACTCAGAATCAACTATCTCAGGATCATCAAGGACGTGATAGCGGTAATTGTGATATTTTATTCTCTCTCTCAGCTGTTCAATTTCCGTTTTAATATCTTCTTTCATAAACCCTCTATGAATACTTATATGGAATATTTAATCTGAAATAGCCTAGACAATAACAGGCTATTAACAGAAACAGGTAAAAAAGTCATCCAAACAAAACATTGTGCAGAGGAATAAAAGGTCATCTGGAAGTTGATAAATAATTGTTTCATATATTTTCTAAAGTATGTTATATTATAAAAAAATATAGATAAATATTTTTTCTTGATTGCTATTTTAACAAATTGGCTGATTTTTTTATTGACAAAACACCTTTTTACCTTTAATTCTAGCGATTTACTATTTTGGTCTTTTTGCTATATTATGTTTGATAATTTATCTGATAAACTAAATCTGATTTTCAAGAAGGTCAGGGGGCATGGCAGGCTGAATGAAGCCAATATACAGGATGCCTTAAAAGAGATTCGCCTCGCGCTCCTTGAAGCTGATGTTAATTATAAAGTAGTTAAAGACCTGATAAACGGTATACATGACAGGGCGATAGGTAAGGAGGTGCTTGAGAGCCTTACCCCTGGGCAGCAGGTTATTAAGATTGTCAATCAGGAACTAACCGGGTTGATGGGAGGCGTGAGACAGGAGCTTCTGCTTACCGGCAGAACACCTTTTGTTATCATGCTCGTTGGCCTTCAGGGCTCAGGAAAGACAACAACCTGCGGAAAGCTTGCCCTTCATTTGAGAAAGCAGGGGAGAAACCCCTTTCTGGTGCCAGCGGATATTTACAGGCCTGCGGCTATAGACCAGTTGAAAAAACTGGGGGCGCAGCTCAATATCCCGGTGTATTCTTCGGAAAAAGAGCTGGGGCCTGTTGATATATGTATAAACGCCCTGTCACAGGCAGGAAGATACAGTTCTGATGTGCTGATTATTGATACAGCGGGAAGGCTTCACATTGATGAAGTCCTTATGAATGAACTTGTTTCTATCAAAGAAAAGGTGCGTCCGACAGAAATTCTCTTTGTCGCAGATGCAATGACAGGGCAGGATGCCGTAAATGTTGCAGGCGAGTTTAACCGCGCACTTGACTTTACAGGCATAATCCTGACCAAAATGGAAGGTGACGCAAGGGGCGGAGCGGCCCTTTCGATTAAGGCTGTAACCGGGAAGCCCTTAAAATTTATCGGAGTTGGCGAAAAACTTGATGCGCTTGAACCCTTTTACCCGGACAGAATGGCATCAAGGATACTGGGCATGGGTGATGTGCTCTCTCTTATAGAGAAGGCACAGGAGGAATTTGACCAGAAAGAGGCAATGCTTCTTGAAAAGAAGCTTAAAAAGAAAAAGTTTGATCTTGAAGACTTTAAGAAGCAGCTAGGCCAGATAAAAAAACTTGGCCCTCTTGAACAGATAATTGGTATGATACCCGGGATGGGCCAGATTAAACAGCTTAAAAATCTGAAACCGGATGAAAGAGAGCTGGTTAAGGTAGAGGCAATAATAAATTCAATGACTTTAAAAGAAAGGGCAAATTACAAGATAATAGATGGAAGCAGGAGAAAAAGGATTGCCCTTGGCAGCGGCACAAATGTTCAGGATGTAAACCGTCTTCTTAAGAATTTTGCAGAAATGAAAAAGATGATGGAAAGAATAACAAGTAAAGGGTTTGCAAATCTACCGGGTTTATTTGGTTGATTGCGTTTTTTTAATTTTTTATACTTAGGGGGTGATAGCTAAAAAAATGGCTGTTAGAATTAGATTAACAAGAAAAGGTTCCAAAAAGAAACCGTTTTACAGGGTTGTGGCAGCTGATTCTGAAGCACCAAGAGATGGCAGATTTCTTGACATTCTCGGATATTATAATCCGACCAAAGATCCCGCAGAGATAAATCTTGACCGGGAAAAGGTAAGCAAATGGCTTGAAAATGGCGCATCAGCTTCAGATTCTGTCAGGGCGATTTTAAAAAAAGAGGGATTTAAGGTTACAGCAACTACAAACTGACTTGATGTTCTGTTGAATCCAAGGAGGTCACTTTATGGAGATGAAGAACTTGATCGAGTATATTTCAAAGGCATTGGTTGATAAACCCGAAGAAGTAATAGTAACCGAGATAGAGGGTGAACAGACCTCTGTAATTGAGCTCAAAGTCGCAAAAGAGGACCTTGGCAAGGTGATTGGCAAACAGGGAAGGACAGCGCGCGCAATGAGAACAATTCTCAGTGCATCTTCAACAAAACTCAAGAAGAGATCTGTGCTGGAAATAATTGAGTAGTACAGAAAAGGTCTCCTCTGAAACACTGCTCCTTGTCGGAAAAGTAGTAAAGCCTCATGGGGTTAAAGGGCTCTTAACAGTCTGGTCCTATGCCCGAACGATAGAGTCTTTTCTTTATTCAGATACGGTTTTTTTTAAACTGGAACATCAAGAACCGCTCAGATACAGGGTTCTTGATGTGAGTCCACACAAAAACAGGTTTCTGATGAAGGTTGAAGGGGTAGAATCATTTGAAGATGCCGATAGACTGAGAGGCTCAGATATCCTGGTTGATAAAAAATTCCTTGTGAAGAAGAGTGATGATGAATATTTCTGGTTCGAACTTATCAACATAAAGGTCTATCTGGATTCAGGCAGATATCTGGGAATTATTAAAGAAATTATACCCACCGGAAGCAATGATGTTTTTGTTGTCAGACAGAATGATTCTGAATTTCTTATCCCTGCCATACATGATGTAATTGAAAAGATAGACCTGAATAAAGGAGAGATGATTATTCGAGCTATTGACGGGTTGCTTGAACTAAATGAAGTTTAATATCTTAACTCTGTTTCCGGGTCTGATTTTACCTTTTATGGAGGAAGGTGTCCTCGGCCGTTCTATAAAAAAGGGGATTCTAGGGGTAAATGTGACCGATATACGCGAATTTGCCAGGGGAAAGCATAAAATCACTGATGACAGACCCTTTGGCGGAGGAAGCGGTATGGTCATGATGGCCGGGCCAATAGACAGGGCATTGAAATCCCTGGATCATGTGGATAATTCGATTATCATCCTGCTTTCGCCTCAGGGTAAAAAATTGGATCAGGCCTTGGCATGGGAACTGGCTAGATATGATCAGGTGACCTTGATATGTGGAAGGTATGAAGGGGTTGATGAAAGGGTTATAACCCGGAATGTAGACATGGAACTCTCTGTTGGCGATTACATCTTAAGCGGTGGAGAGCTGGGCGCCCTGATTGTACTTGATGCGGTCTCAAGACTTGTTCCTGGTGTCTTGGGGTGTGAAAATTCCAACAAGGAGGATTCCTTTGAAGGAGGTCTTCTTGAGCATCCGCAATATACAAGGCCAAGGGTGTATAATGGTGAAGAGGTGCCTGAAATACTGCTTTCAGGAGATCATGAAAAGATAAGAAGGTGGAGGAGAGAGCAGTCTCTGAAACGCACCTATACTAAAAGACCGGATCTCCTTGATAAGGCAGCGCTCAGTGAAGAGGATAAAATATATCTCTCAAAACTTAAGGAATGTGAAAAACCAAGGTAAAAATGCTGAAAAATATTATTTACAGATTTGGAAATAGTTACTAAAAATGAGGCTCTACACAGGACTCGTACATTACCCGGTATATAACAAAAACAGGGAAAGGATCGCCTCAGCTGTTACAAATCTTGACCTTCACGATTTATCGAGGATTTCAAGGACATATGGAATAAAAAGATTTTTTGTTATCACCCCCCTTGCTGATCAGCAGGAATTTGTTACAGACCTGATAAATCACTGGAAATCAGGTTTTGGTGCCCGTTATAATGTTGACAGGAAAGAGGCAATTGAGGTATTAGAGATATCCGCTTCAATAGAGGAAGCTATTGATAAGATAATAGAAATCGAGGGAGAAACACCCGTTACCATAGTCACATGCGCATCAATGGTAAAAGAGGCTATCTCCTTTAACAGGGCAAAAGAGATCATTGAGAGTAACAGGGCAGTATTACTGCTATTCGGCACAGCCTGGGGGCTTCACAGTGATGTAATAGAAAGCGCCGATTATGTTTTAAAGGCGATAGAAGGAAAAAACAGATACAATCATCTGCCGGTCAGGGCAGCCGCAGGGATCATTATTGACCGGCTGGTTGGAGAATACAGATAAAGCTATAGAACCACTTTTTCTCTTTCAGGGAAATATTTTTTAAGTATATCAGTGGTTAATTGATCACTGAACATCAGGAGGACATAATGTCTAGCGTTATTGAACACATTGAAAATGAACAGATGAGGGTGGATATACCTGACTTTCAGGCTGGTGACACAATAAAGGTACATGCCAGGATAAAGGAAGGTGACAAGGAAAGGATACAGGTCTTTCAGGGTTTCGTAATCCGTAAAAGAAGGGGAACCACAGGCGCCTCTTTTACAGTAAGAAAGGTATCCTATGGCGTTGGAGTTGAAAGAATATTTCCACTTCATTCACCGACAATCGATAAGATAGAGGTGGTAACAAAGGGCAAGGTCAGAAGAGGCAAACTCTACTATATGAGAAAGCTCAAAGGGAAGGCCGCCCGCATAAAAGAAAAAAGGTAGCAAATACCAGCACCAATTGGTCAAGGCCGGTAACAACCTTTCTCTTTTTAAAGATACAGGCAATATAAAGGCTGCTGATCCATTATTTTATGAATCAGCAGCCTATGAAGAGGGTTATAATATTGTCGCAGGCATTGACGAGGCAGGCAGAGGGCCTCTTGCCGGCCCGGTTGTTTCAGCCGCAGTTATCCTGCCAAGAGGTCTTATCCTCCCCGGAGTAAAAGATTCAAAAAAGATGTCCGAAAAGGCCAGGGAAAAGGCATTTTTGGAAATAACAAAAAATGCCCTCTCAGTGGGCATTGGCGTTGTTTCCAGAGCGTATATTGATGAGCATAATATCCTCATAGCCTCCCTTAAATCCATGGAGATTGCAGTGGATCACCTTGACACCACCCCTGACCTTCTCCTCATTGACGGTATATTTAAAATAGAGAGCCCTCTCCCCCAGAAATGCCTTGTAAAAGGCGATCAGTTAAGCCACACTATCTCTGCTGCCTCAATCATTGCAAAGGTATACAGGGACAGGATAATGTGCGTTTATGACAGATGCTGTCCGGAATACGGATTTAAAAAGAACAAGGGATATGGCACAAAAGAGCATCTTACTGCCATTAAAAAACATGGCCCATCCCCTTTTCACAGGATGACCTTTAAGGGTGTATACTGATGACAAAAGAGCGCCTCGAACTCGGAAAATCCGGTGAGGAATTAGCCTTCAAAACAATAAAAAAGTTGGGCTATAAATGTCTTGTAAAAAACTACAGATGCCCCCTGGGTGAAATCGACCTGATAGCAAGGCACAAGGACTGCCTTGTTTTTATTGAGATCAAAACCAGAAAAGGCAGGGATATCGGCTATGCAAAGGAGGCAGTTGACTCAAGGAAAAGGAGGCAGATATCCAGAGCCGCACTATATTATATGAAGGAGAATAACTGCCCTGATTCAAGCTCCAGGTTTGATGTTGTGGCAGTAAGCATTAATCAGGAAAGAGCGGAAATAGAGGTAATACAGGATGCATTTGAACTTACCTATTAATAAGGGTAAAAAGATAATTACCTGGTAACATATCAGAAAACCTGAATCGTAATATTTTTAAAAAGCTGTTGATCAAGGGAGATAAAAAAATAGAAACAGAAAAAAAAGGCACCCTGCATGTTGTTTCAACGCCAATCGGTAACCTTGAGGACATAACCATCAGGGCGGTAAAGACCCTGAAAACTGTTAACCTCATTGCAGCCGAGAACACTGCCCATACAAAGAAATTGTGCAACCATTATGAAATAGAAACAAGGTTAACCAGTTATAATCAGCACAACCATAAAACAAGCGGACCAGCCCTGATTGAAAGGCTGAAAAGGGGTGAGGATATTGCCCTTGTTACCTGTGCAGGCACCCCTGGGATATCTGACCCCGGTGCAATACTCATAAAAATGGCCCGTGAAAACGGAATATGTGTTACCCCTGTACCAGGTGCATGTGCGGCCATTGCTGCCTTATCTGTATGCGGCCTGAAGATGGATGATTTTCTGTTTATAGGCTTTTTGAGCAATAAACCAGGCAAGAGAGGAAAGGAGCTCCAGGAACTGGCCACAGAAAAGAGGACAATAATATTTTACGAGGCCCCTCACAGGGTAATCGAGTTTCTTGAACAGCTTTATGAAGTTTTTGGCAACAGATATATTGCGGTCGCAAGAGAATTGACAAAGGTGCATGAAGAGGTGGTGAGCGGTCATGTTAAGGAGATACTGCCCATTCTTGCCCTGAAGGAGCCGAGGGGTGAATATGTAATAATCACCGAAGGCAGGGAAAAATCAACAGAAGAGGAAGAAATCTCAGCGGATATGGAAGATGCAATAAAAGGTATGCTGAAAGAAAATATGAGCATAAAGGATATTGCCGATTCCGTAGCAAAAACCCATGATATCAGGTACAGGTCAGCCTACAGGGAGGTGCTTGACCTCAAAAGAAAAATGGGAGGCCTTTGATTTCTTTAATTTATACCTGAATTTTACTTCTTACATATAGACAAAACAAAATTTTTGGAATATACAGATCATTCTGGCTGGTAATAAAGCCTGTGATATGGGTGGATGTATCAAATTGAATTAATTCATTAAAATCTAATAATTGTAAAAACCGGTTAATGGAGCATAAAAAGACACTTTTAATCCAGAATGACCTTGGTCTTCATGGACGGGCTGCCGCAAAAATAGTTGAACTGTCCCGGAAATATAAATCCAGACTTTTTTTTATTAAAAACGGTTATGGAGAGGTGGATGGTTCAAATATCCTTTCTATTCTTACCCTTTCGGGTTCAAAAGGCACTGAGATTGACGCAAAGGCAGATGGTGAAGACTCTCTTGAGTTGCTTGAGGAGTTAAGCAGGCTTTTTGAAAACAAATTTGGTGAAGGAAGATGACAGAAGAGGTGACATCCGAAAACAATAGACTTTCCGGTATTGCGGTATCTCCAGGCATAGTGATTGGAAAGGCCAGACTTGTAGACCGTTCAAAGCAGAAGATCATCTATCAATACCTCATTAATGAAAATGAAATCAACAGAGAGGTTGAACGGTTAAAAAACGCCCTTGAGGTGACAAAAGAGCAGCTGTTAGACCTTAAAAACCGGATACCCGACAGCATAAAAGAACACTCATTTATCCTGGATACCCACCTTATGATTGTGGACGATAACATGATATCCGGGGCAACAATCAATATTATCCTGGAAGAAAGGATTAATGCCGAATGGGCATTAAAAAAATCGGTCCAGAAGATACGCCAGCTCTTTGACCAGGTTGATTTTGAATATATAAGAGACCGTATCAATGATGTTGAGAATGTCGTTGAGCGGATACTCAGAAACCTTGCGGGCAAAAAACAGGAGAGCCTTTCAAATATCAATGAAAAGGTAATAATAGTTGCCCATGATCTTACCCCTGCAGACACCAGCGAAATAAATACCTCTATGGTAATGGGCTTTATCACAGATGTCGGAGGAAAGACATCTCACACTGCAATCATGGCGCAGGCGCTTAAAATACCCGCTGTGCTGGGGCTTGAAAGGGCAACCGGCAGCATTGAGGATGGCAACCTGCTTATTGTTGACGGGTATAAGGGAGAGATTATAATAAACCCTGATAGCGACCTCATTGCCTCATACAAGGAAAAGGCCCTCTATTATAAAAACTATATTTCAAGTATTCTCCAGTTAAGCCATCTGCCTTCAGAAACAACAGATGGCTACAGGATGGCTGTAAAGGCCAACATTGAATTTCTCGAAGAGGTTGAAACCGCCAAGGATAACGGGGCTGAAGGGGTAGGTCTTTACAGGACCGAATTCCTGTATATACGAAACAAGGGTGTGCCTCGTGAGGATGAGTTGTATCAAAACTACCGGGAGATCGCTGAAAAGGTGATGCCTTTGCCTGTTACAATTAGGACCCTTGATATAGGTGGAGACAAGATATTCTCAAATAAAAAGCCATTAAATGAGGCTAATCCAGCGCTCGGGCTAAGGGCAATAAGGTTCTGCCTGAAGGAACAGGAGATATTCAGGAGCCAGCTCAGGGCGATATTAAGGGCAAGTGCCCATGGAAATATAAGGGTAATGTTCCCGATGATATCCGGGGTACAGGAGTTTATTGATGCGAAAAAGATCCTGACCCAGGTAATGGATGAGCTGGAAAGAGGAAATATCCCCCATGACAGGAAAATAAAGGTCGGCGCCATGATAGAGATACCATCAGCTGTAATGGTGGCTGATATACTTGCTGAAAGTGCGGATTTCTTCAGTATAGGCACAAATGACCTTATCCAGTACACCCTTGCAATAGACCGCAGCAATGAGAATGTAGCCTATATGTATGAACCTTATCACCCGGCTGTTATAAGGATGATAATGCAGGTGGTCAAGGCAGCCCAAAATACCGGCATTGAGGTATCGTTATGCGGGGAAATGGCAGGGGACCCATTCTGCATACCTATTCTCCTTGGGATGGGCATCAATGAACTCAGCCTGACAGCAACCGGCATACCACAGCTCAAGAAACTTATAAGATCTCTTTCAAAAAAAGAGGCGGAAAAGGACCTTGAAAATATCCTTAAGCTTAAAACCTCTGAGGAGGTGCGCAGGTATATCCAGAAAATAACTAAGGAGTACCTGCCTGATTTAAACGGCAATGGTTTTAAATTAACATATTTACAGTAATTACCTTTTATTAAATAGAGTCAGGCGTATCAATATGAGTATAAAGGTTGTTTGTCAGAATAAAAAGGCATCTCATGACTATTTCATAGATGAATCACTTGAGGCAGGCATGGTGCTGCTTGGGCCTGAGGTAAAGTCGTTGAGGGATGGCAGGGCAAACCTTGTTGACAGTTATGCCAGGATAAAAAATGGTGAGGTCTTTCTATACAACATGCACATAACCCCCTACCCCTATGCCCATTATCTCAATATAGACCCGAAACGCACAAGGAAGCTGTTGTTCCATAAAAGAGAGATAAGAAGGCTTATAGGCAAGACCAAGGAAAAGGGATATGCACTCATACCTTTGAAGGTCTATTTCAAGGAAAGTATGGCAAAGATAGAAATAGGTCTTGCAAAAGGCAAAAAATTATATGATAAACGCCACGCCCTTAAGGAGAAAGAGCTTAAAAGGGAGATGGATCAGGTAAAGAAGAGACGTTAAGATTGACTATTACCTGTTTTATGTTTATTATTTTGACAGTTAATTGATTTAGTAAATCCGTTCCCGATTAGGCAACAAGCTTAATCGGGTTATTATTCACATATCCAATAATTTTTTAAGGGGGCGAAACGGGTTCGACGGAGGTAAAGAAGCTCAAGTTGCATATCGAGGTTCTACGCGCTCGGTAAACGGGTGGAATTAACACAAACGCAGACGATTACGCGTACGCTGTAGCCGCGTAACCATTTTTGGCTACCGACCATTTCAGTCTTTCCTGCGAGGCAGAAAGGGTCGTCGATAAAGCAGGATAGCGGATATGATGTACCTGTAGATCATTGACGCGAAACCTTTATACGGGTCAGCCTTCAGGGACATCGCCCGGTAGGAAACTGAAGGTTAAACTCTTTTACCGGGATATGTATGTAGAAGCTTAAGCGGAATATTTTCGGACGGGGGTTCGACTCCCCCCGCCTCCACCATCATAATTCATTTATTTCAATTATTTATAGTTTTCAGATCATTATAAAATGTGGTGCAATTTTAATCATCTTTCAGACATGCTTTAAGGAATTCCTCACCAAATTCAGTAA
>CAYWRH010000039.1:0-28359 GCA_964460435.1 uncultured Desulfatiglans sp. | reverse complement strand
GCGATAAATCTACCCGCCTAAAGGCGGGGGTTTTAACCTTTCCAGTGACCAATAACACCCTTCTACCACAAAAAACATTTTGGTAAACCTAATACTCATGAACAACACATCATTACTACTTAATTATTAGAATTATTAGTGTTTCCAGAAAAGCATAACTGAATCTATGGGTTATCCTTAAGTCTATTCACCTGAAAAAGCAAGTCAACTGTATTCAAGATTCAAGGTTCAAGATTCAATATTCTAAAGTAGGCTGCTGTTGTTAATAGTGCTTATATCCAATTTTCAATAACTAAACCTTTCACCCTTTTGAACTCCTTAACATTATTTGTAACCAATGTAAGGTTATGGGTGAGTGAAATGGAAGCAATCAACAGATCCATAGGCCCGATTAGGGTACCTTTGCTTTGTAAAGAAGACCTTATCTCTGCATAGTTTCTGCAGCATCTATCATCAAATGGTATCTGTTCAAAATGGTGGATAAAGGCATCTACAATTGCCTGATTTTTCTTTTTTGCCTTGCTTTTTTCCGCACCGAAAAACAGTTCCGCGACGGTTATTGAACTGAGTTTTATAGCTGCAGGTGAAAGGTTCTTCATCCTATTTATAATATTTTCAGAAGATTTATTTAGAAAGTAGATACAAGTGTTGGTATCGAGAAGGTATGGCATTATCTCATTTCCTCTCTCTGCTCAAATGTATTAAAACCTTCCTTGATTTCTTTTATGATTTCATCCGCACCTCTATCATCCTGCCAGCTACCTGCAAGATCGAAAAAATCTTCAGGCCACTGATCTTTTAGGGCTGTTCTAATAGCATCGGCGATCCATTTTGATTTGGATTTACCTGACATTTTTACAGCCTTTTCAAGCCTTTCAGATAATTTATCTTCAATATAAACAGCAAGTTGAGTCATTTTTAAATACCTCATAAAAATAATAGCACATATACTTACACATATATATACTTTTGTCAATTCTATGTAAAATTCAAAACTGTTACATCATCAATACTCTCATATAACTTGCCTTCTATTTATTGCCCTTCTTAATGTGTTTCAACAGACGGGGGTAAAAGACAGGACTGTGTTGTATACCTGTGGTTCGATCTTCATACACCTTATCACTGCTATCCGGATCAATTATACAAATAAGAGGTAATGGAATCTCGCTTAGATCGCTGGCAGTGCGATGCCATTCCGTGCTTTTATCCGCATCAGAAAACCACAGGATAAAGTTATTTTCAAGCAATCTCTTGACCGGCGGTTTCTCTGATTCAAAGACCTGCGTTATCATGAATCTGCACTTACCGCAGTCATCTCTTCCAACAAAGAGCAATATCTTCTTTTTTTCGGACATTGCCCTCGTAAAGGCTGATACTGCCGATTTTTCCCATTTTAAGTCTGTGGCGAAGGAACTGGTGATTATTAAAAAGAGTATCATCAATATGGTAATAACAAAAACTGCTTTTATTTTTATCATCTGTTTTCCTTATTTAAAGACCATTTAAAATCATCACTGCATCAGATTCGGTAAAAAAAGCCCGATCTGGGGAAATATCATGATCAATGCCATAGTAAGAAAACCCAGAAACATAAACGGCATGGTTGACCTGAATACATCCCCGAGTGTTACATCTGACGGCGCAATGGCCTTCATGGTAAAACAGTCCATACCGAATGGGGGGCTTATCAAACCGAGTTGTATGTTTATCAGGGATATTACTGCATACCAGAGGGTATCATAACCAAGTGCCTTAATTAGAGGGAAGAAGACCGGGACAGTAATCATGACAATGCTTGCAGGGTCCATAAACGCACCCAGGAATATGAGTATAAGCTGGGTCGCAATGACAAGCATTATGGGGTTAATATCAAGGCCGGTTGCCCATGTTATAAGACCTGTGATAGCCCCGGTTGTGGCCAGTATGCGGCTGAAACTTATAGAGCCAACAACTATGAAAAAGATCATTACTGTCACATGGATAGTATCCTGTGCAGATACCTTTATAGTTTTCCATGATAGCTTTCTGTATATGGCAGCCAGAATATAGCATGCTATTACCCCTAGCGCTGCCGATTCTCCCGGGGTTGCTATTCCGGTAAAAACACTGCCTATTACCGCAAAAATCACCAGTACCACAGGGGCTATCTGTGTAAATATAACCCTTATCTTTTGTGAGACCGATACTTTTGGTATATCATAATTTGGCGCCAGGGAGGGATTAATGGTGCAACGTATGACAATATACCCTATGAAAAAGGCAGCCACTAGGAGCCCAGGTACGATGATGGCAAGAAGCAACTTGCCTATAGAAACCTGGGCAACTGCGCCCAGGAATACTGCAAGGGCGCTCGGCGGTATAAGGATAGCAAGTGTTCCGCTTGATACGATAGGCCCCAGGGACATTGCCCTTGAGTATCCCCTTCTGTTCATTTCCGGGACAAGCACCTTACCCAGTATGCCTATTGAGCCCCCGCTTATGCCGATCATTGTGCCTAAAAGTACACCGGAGCCAATAGCAAGTATGCTGAGTCTTCCAGGAAGTTTACCAAGTATCTGGTCTATGGCATCAATAAGACGTGTTCCGGTTCCTGATGTAAAGACAATGTCCCCCATGAGTATAAAAAGAGGTATAGGCAGAAAATTATAATTGGTAACAGAACTGTAAAAACTCATGGCAAGTTGTTCTAGGCCTGCTTCGCCTCCCCAGAAAATGTATCCGCCTATGATACAGATGAATATGAAGGCAAATGATATGGGCATGCCTGTTCCCATTAGGATAACCAGCAACCCGAACATCAGTAGTATGGAAAAATACCACTCCAACGCAATACCTCCGGTTAATTGTTGGAAGAGGCCTTTTCTATGCGAGGCTTCTTGTTATCAGACTTTACGTTACATGACAGAATCAAATATCTCTTCAAAAAATCCCTTGTGTTTCTAATGAGCTGAAGAAACAACATAAAAAATCCAATCGGGATTATTATTTCAATAGGCCATTTGGGCGGATTCAATATGGATGCAAGGATAAAATTGGCCTGATAATCTGCTAAAGTAAGTTTTACAGTATAATACAGCATTATGCCTGCAACCAGTAAACATATAGAGTGGCTGATCACATTTAAAAGTGCCTCATTCTTTTTAGAAAGAGTGCCAGTGATGGAATCCATTTTTACATGGCCATTTCTTCTCATGATGGCTGTGGTGCCAAGGAAGGTCATCCATAAAAGGCTGTATGTGATGAGCTCATATAAGGGCGCCCAGGTAAAACCTATAACCTTTCTTAAGATAACATCCATTGTGACTACCAGAGCATCCAGGACAACGATAACAGCGGCCAGCGTGAGCATGTAGTCAATAATCTTATCGAATATAAATTCTGCTTTTTGCACAGCTTTCATACTCTTCCTTTAAGGGTTTAATAAAGCTTTCAGCATTCAGTTATTAGCTGCCAGCCAACTCTTTTTTATATTTTTGCTGAACGCTGATGGCTGCCCGCTCGCATCCAAAGATGACAGTTTTTGGATGCGTATTAATTTGCCCTCGAAAATGCAGGATTAACAAGCCATTCCTTTAATTTGGGTATAATATCAGGCCATCTCTGCATATCCTCCTCCCACATGGTATTGCGATAATCAAGGTAGAATTGTTTTGACTCGGAAGGAGAAAGACTTATAATCTTAACCCCTTCGGTTGAAATATCCTTTTTCACCTTCTCGACAACCTCAGTGAACATTGTAGCGCCATCAATCTCCGCCTGAACCATTGCCCTGTTAAGTATATCCTGATGCTCACGAGTAAGGCTCTTGTATTTGTCCATATTCATGATTACCATTCCGGCGCATGAACCAATCGGCTCATCCAGCATGACCTTTGTAACAGGCGTAAGACTGAAATCCTGAATACCGGGGATACCTATGATGTAACCATCTACGGTTCCGCGCTCCATGGATGTGAAGTAGTCAGGGAAATCTATGGGCACACATACAGCCTTTAGTTTTTCGATAAACATCCTGTTGGAACCTCCCATGGATGCTATCTTAAGCCCTTCAAAGTCTTTCAGGCTCTTTAAATCTTTTCTCAGATAAAACACAGCCTGCACCTGAGGAAGAGAGGCTACTGATGCGCCCAGATAATATATACCCTGCTCTGCAAACTTATCCTGATAATACTTGAATGCGGGGCCATTCCTCAGTTCCATTGGGCTGTATTCAGCGCGACCGATTGAACTTGAGCCTGGAACAATTGCATCGCAGAATGCTGCCAGGGCGCTTGCAATATCTACTGTTCCCCTTTTTACGGCAGATGGGGCGTCAGATGAGGGTATGGATTCAGGGCCCAAAAACCTGATCCTGATAGTGCCGTTAGACATCTTCTCCACATTATCTATAAAGAGATGCGCCCAGTTTGCGCCCGGCGGGACATCGGAGACAAAATTGACCATTGACAGTTCAAGTGTTTTGTTCTGATTTCCGCACGAACTTAAAGAGAGGTAAATAAAAACAGAGGCCAGCGCCAAAAAAAACAGTAGTGAATGGATCTTTTTAATTTTTTTATCCTCCCGTAAGCCTGATATATTAACCTTTGCAGGTTTTATATTGTTTCCAGGATGAATGGATTGGTATCTTTAGAATAATGGATACCACCCTTTTAATATATGTAGTCTCATACCGCATGAAAGAGAAAAATGTCAAGACATGTTAGCATGATATAACACCTTGATGTACTGAAGTTTATTCCTGTTGTTTCTGAAGATAAATATATGGTAAAAACTGGTTTAAAAATGATTTTCGAGTATCCATCTTGTTTAATATTTACTATAATCCTGTACACAAAAGATACTGCTGAAGGGCCAGGATAAAAAGGTTAATGATCATTTATTTCGGAGGTATAGGTCATGAAAGAAAAATATGAACCATTAACAGACTTTGTATTAAGGGTCATTAGGCATGTTTATGCATGCGAGGAGTCAAAAAATCCCATTATTCAATGGCTTTCAACACATTCATCCATACGCTATTTAATGGTGGGGGCTGGCGCATTACTCGGGATATTCAAGACTATACCTGCATTTTAAATACATCACAGGAGTTTAAATCAAATGGAAAACATTAACTATGCACCGGCTCTTGATCATGCCAAAATTGAAACAAAGTCAAAACTGAGGGAGTATGTCGAGGCAATTCTCTGGGCCATTTTTCTTTACCTTATTATTAAAACATGCCTGGTGCAGTCATTTAAGATTCCATCCAGTTCAATGGAAGATACCCTCCTTATAGGCGACCATCTGATGGTAAACAAGTTTCTGTATGGGATCAAGATCCCGTTCACCGAATTAAGATTACCTGCAATCAGGGAACCTGAACGGGGAGATGTAATTGTTTTTAAATACCCTATGGATAGATCCATGGACTTTATTAAACGGGTCATAGGGGTGCCAGGAGATGAGATCAAGATCATAAATAAAGAGGTTTATATAAACGGTTCTCTTTATAAAAACCCGCATGAGATACATAAGGACAAGCAGATTTTTCCTGCTGAATCGGTTGCACGGGACAATTACGGCCCGATACGCGTGCCCAAAGATTCATATTTTGTAATGGGTGACAACAGGGATAATTCTCATGACAGCCGCTTCTGGGGTTTTGTGCCAAGATCCAATCTGGTGGGTAAGGCATTAATAAAATACTGGTCATGGGATAAAAACAGGTGGCATGTCCGATGGGAGAGGATAGGAAGGGTTATCGAGTAAACAGAAAATTTTCTGTCCAGTTTTTTCATCAATATACATATATGATTGAATGTCCTGGTTAAACCATTATGAAAATGGCGTACCGCATGAGATATCACTCACCAATGCCCTGCTCCCTGATATTCTGGAAATGAACGCCCAGCGTTTCCCCAATAATAGCGCACTCAATTTTGAAGGATACAGTGTGACATACAAAAAACTCAACAGCATGGTTGACAGGTTCAGCGCACATCTCTATGCCCTCGGGGTCAGAAAGGGTGATGCCGTGGCTATCCTGCTTCCAAACCTGATCTCATGTGTTGTCTGTTATTATGCGATCATAAAAATAGGCGGCATTGCCGTTATGAATAACCCACTCTATTCTAACAGAGAGCTTGAGCATCAGTTTAATGATTCAGGGGCAAAAATACTGATTACCCTTGATCTCCTTGCAAACAGGATGATAGGGCTCAGGCCCAGAACACAGATAAAGCAGATCATTTATGCAACCGCAGGTGATTTCCTGCCGCTAACAAAAAAATTCATGTTCCGGCTCTTTGGTAAAAAAAAGAGGCTTACATCTTCAGTCAATAAATCAGATGATCTATATTGTTTTTGTAAACTTATTAGAAAACCAGCGCCAACTGCACCGAAAATAAATATATCTTCTGATGATGCGGCAATGTATCAATACACAGGAGGGACAACTGGTATTTCAAAAGGAGTAATGTTAACACATGGAAACCTGAGTAATCATGTGCAGCAGTTAAAGGCATGGGTGCCCCGGTTTAAAGAGGGTAAGGAGGTCATGCTGGGTGCGCTTCCCTTCTTTCATGTATTCGGCCTAACTGTGTGCATGAATTTTTCTATCCTGATGGGCTGGGAGAATATTATCGTGGCAAAACCCCAGGCAGATAATCTCATTAAGGCAATCACAAAACAGAGACCCACCTTTGCCCCAATGGTGACCACCATGTTTAAAAGTATTTTAAGCCACCCCGGTATTGAAAAGGCTGATATGAGCTCCATAAGGGCATGTTTTTCAGGCAGCGCACCGATACCGGTGGAAATAATAAAGGAATTCGAGGCCAGAACCGGAGCGGCCATACTTGAGGGATATGGCCTGACCGAGTCCTCACCAATCGTGTGTGTGAACCCATTCTCTGGTAAAAGGAAGTCTGGCAGTATAGGATTGCCATTTCCCGGCACTCGGTGCCGCATCGTAAATATTAGCGATGGCAAGACAGATGTGCCTCAGGGTGAATGCGTAGAGCTTATTATCCGGGGACCTCAGGTTATGAAGGGGTATTATAAAAATACTAAAGAGACAGAAGAGGTCTTAAAAGATGGCTGGCTCTATACAGGTGATGTCGCACGGATGGATGAGGATGGGTATTTCTATATTGTTGACGGTATAAAGGAGTTGATTATATCAGGGGGGTACAATGTCTACCCAAGGGATATAGAAGAGGTAATCTATATGCACCCTGATATTCATGAGGCAGCTGTAATCGGCATACCTCATCCCAGCCGCGGGGAGGTGGCCAAGGTATTTGCAGTCCTCAAAAAGGGAAAAAGCATGACACAGAAGGAGCTGATAGATTTTTGTGCCGAAAGGCTCGCCAGATATAAACTACCAGCAAAGGTAGAATTCAGGGAAAGCCTGCCCAAAAACCAAATTGGCAAGATCCTTAAAAGATTATTAAAGGAAGAGGAGATGAAGAGAGCCATAAACAGTAATTCAGAAAAAACAGATGGGGGATTAGGAAAATCAAATTTATTGACATGTAAATAAAATGCCCCTTTTAATGGTAAAACACTATTAAAAGGGCTGAAGCCTATCTCCTTAACAGCCTCTCAATAAAGGATTTGGCCCTGATCTTTTCGATCATTTTATTATTTTCATCTATTTGCTGGTTTTCAGACTCTATCTGCCCTTCAATGATATTTATTTCATTGTTGCACACCTGTATCTTTGTCTCAAGGTCAAGTATGGCAATCTTGTCTTCCCTTAAAAGGCTGCGGCTGCTAAGGGATTTGAGGCGTGCCTGGGCTTCCTTTTTTGTATCCTCTTTTTCTTTCAGCAACAGCTTCTTATCCTGGATAACAGACATAATCTCCCTGTTTTTCTTAAGCAATGGAGACTCTCTTTCCATTGTGATAAAAAGGTATGAAAAAGCGGCCAGAAGGATAATTAAAGCCAGAAATGCAATCTTGAAGGCCCCTGAAATAAGCTTCAATACCCCGGGCAAAAAATTGAGCCTGCCGAAAAAACCGGAGATCTGCTCGGTTTTTGTGTACTTTACATCCCCCCCTTTAACCAGATTCCATATCTTTTCTATTGCCTCAGTGATCTTTTTTATATCAGCGCCGAGGCTTTCCGCAAGCTTGCCTGATTTACATTCTGATATGACCGAATCACCGCCGGAAAGCATGTTTTCTGCAGTCTGGTCAAAACTCTTAAGGATGATATCAGTGTTTATCTCTGTTGTAAATTTGCCCGGAAATTCCTTTTTGAGAAACTTTATATCATCTCTAAGAATAGTGAGAGACTTTTTAATCTCCTTTCCGAATTTTGCAAGGTATACATTTTCCGCAAGGTACTCATATCCAATAGAGATAAGAAGAAAATTGTCCCTGATATTTCTGAGAGAATAAAAATCTGCCTTATTAACGGTCATTTGGAGGCCTTTTAAATAAAAATAAAAACAAGTAATACAGCAAAAAATCTTTTTTATCAAAAAAAATTGACAAACCTGAAAAACATCAAGTAAAAAAACAGATTCGCAACTGTTTTAGGGGTTAATTTACCCTGTTTGTCCGGACTAATTTTACCGGGCTATACTAATAAAGTCGGCATTAGCTGGCAAATGTTAAATAAAAGTTTTATACAACTGACTTGAGACTATTTATGGCTGATAAGAATAAAGGCAGAATTAAAATAAACAATGAAAAATGCAAGGGTTGTTATCTTTGTATTTCAGTATGCCCGAAGCAGGTTATTGCCGTATCTAAAGCCCTTAACCATCAGGGATATTATCCTGCAAAGAGTACAGATAAGAGTGATGACCCGAAATGCACAGGATGCGCAATGTGTGCAACCATATGTCCTGATGTTGCAATAGAGGTTTACCGTGACTGAAAAATTATTGATGAGTGGAAACCATGTTATAGGAGAGGCAGCTGTAAGGGCGGGGTGCAGATTCTATGCTGGCTACCCCATAACCCCACAGAATGAACTTACCGAGTACATGGCAGGTGCAATGGCAAAGCTCAATGATGGGACATTTATACAAGCAGAGAGTGAAATTGCTGCCATTAATATGCTGATAGGTGCATCAATGGCAGGTGCACGGGTCATGACAAGCTCATCAAGCCCCGGTATAAGCCTTAAACAGGAGGGCATCTCCTTTTTATCCGCCCTAGAACTACCTGCTGTAATAGTAAACTGCATGAGAGGCGGCCCCGGATTAGGTAATATTGCCCCTTCTCAGGGTGATTATTTTCAGGCTACGCGCGGCGGAGGTCATGGTGATTACAGGAATATTGTCCTTGCCCCTGCAACCGGCCAGGAGATCTGCGACCTTGTGACAGAGGCATTTGATTATGCTGATGAATATCGTACCCCGGTTATGATCCTTCTAGACGGGATGATGGGGCAGATGATGGAGCCGGTTACCTTTCCTGAATACAGGGATATAAATAGCCTGCCTGAAAAACCATGGAAGATTGATGGCGCAAAGGGGAGGCCAAGGCGTGTTATCAAATCCCTTCTGCTTGATGTTAATGTTGAAGAGGCCCACAACTGGAAGCTTGCCAGACGATATGAGCAAATAAAACAAAGGATACAGATGGCTGAAACATACAAAACATCCGATGCAAAACTTACAATAATAGCCTACGGCATAGCCGCCAGGATAGCAAAGGGCGCTGTTGACAGGGCAAGAAGCGATGGATTTAAGGCCGGGCTATTCAGGCCTGTTACACTCTGGCCATTCCCGGAAAAGATGCTTACAGAAACAGCTAAAAACAAAACGGAATTTCTGGTCTATGAGTTGAGCACCGGCCAGATGCTTGAGGATGTAAAACTTACTTTAAACGGCAACAGCAGGATACATTTTTATGGCCGCCCCGGAGGGCCGGTATCAACACCTGCCGATATCTTCGAGCAGATTAAAAAATATTATCCTGAATAGAGGGATTTTATCAGATTTCTGATACAAGGGATCATTTATGACTGAGACAATATTCAAAAAACCAAAGTATCTTAAGGATGCGGTTTTTCACTACTGCCCTGGCTGCGGCCACGGTATAACCCACCGGCTTGTGGCAGAGGTTATAGAAGAGCTTGATATAGCAGACAGATCAATATGCGTGCCACCTGCCGGATGTGCTGTGCTTGCCTATGACTATTTTGATATTGATGTTGGCGAGGCTGCCCACGGGAGAGGCGCTGCTGTAGCGACCGGCCTTAAAAGAATGCTTCCTGACAGGATAGTCTTCACATATCAGGGTGACGGCGATATGGCTGCCATTGGCACTGCTGAGACCATACATGCGGCAAACAGGGGCGAAAAGATTACAACCGTATTTATCAATAACGGCACCTACGGCATGACTGGAGGCCAGATGGCGCCTACAACCCTTGCGGGTCAGAAATCCACAACAACACCTGGTGGAAGAAATGTTCAAAGAGACGGTAATCCCTTAAGGCTGAGCGAAATGCTTGCACTTCTGGACGGCACATTTTATATTGAACGGGTCTCTGTCACCTCTCCCAAAAATATCAGGGCGGCAAAAAAGGCCATAAAAAAGGCTTTCCAGATACAGATGGAAAATCTTGGATATTCCCTTGTTGAGGTATTGTCACCATGCCCCACAAACTGGAAGATGTCACCGGTCGATTCATGCAAATGGATAGATGAATACATGACAAAGACCTTCCCCATCGGTGTGATAAAGGATAATTCGGAGAATAGGTGAGAAAGGGTAGATTGAGATGATTACCAAAACAGCTTTTGCAGGATCAGGCGGGCAGGGAGTCCTTTCAATGGGATACATCCTGGCCTATGCTGCCATGAGAGATAAAAAAAATGTGACATACCTTCCTTCATACGGGGCAGAGGTGCGCGGCGGCACTGCCAATTGTACCGTATGCATTTCAGATGAAGAAATCGCATCACCGGTCGCATCTTCGCCGGATTATGCCATTGTCCTCAATAAGCCATCCATGCTCAAGTATCAGGGCATGATCAGAAAAAATGGAATAATGCTCATCAACTCCTCACTTGTAGATGCAAAGGCTGAAAGGGCGGATATAGAGGTGGTCTATATCCCTGCCAATAAGCTCGCCCTTGAACTTGGCAATGAACGAGCTGTGAATATGATTATGCTTGGCGCCTTTGCTGCAAAAACAGGGGTGACCTCCATTGAATCACTCATAGGCGGAATGAGCGATGTGCTGAAATCAAAAAACGCCGGCCTTGTTGATCTAAATAAAAAGGCTATGGAAAGGGGCGCAGAATACGCCCTCAATCAAAAGTATGTGCCACCGGCAAAGCCGGTGGCTTAATTTTACATTATTGCCGAGTCGTTTCTCGGGACAGATGGGTGGCGATGCTCCTCCACTGTCCATTCCGCTTAAGCCAAACATCAGTGACTCGAAACTGATCGCTCGCGTCCTTGCCGGCCATGGTCGCGACCTCGGTTTGACGGCCGGTAATTACGGCTGTGTCGCCGTAAACCCGTACCTTTAGTTCTGACATCTTGAATTCCGTAGCCTGATAGGTTCCAGAGCTGACATCAGCAATATCCTGCGCCTTCGTGATCATCTTTCCATCGGCAGTAGTACAGAACCAATCGTCAGCCTCTAAACGATCAAGGGTTTTCACATCACGGTCGACGTAGGCCTTTGCCCAGGCGTTCTCTAGGGCGATAAGCTCAGCTTCAACACTGCTCTCTTTCTTAACCTCCTGACTATAAGCAACACATGTAAAAAGTAATAGAAAACATACTGTCATTAATTTTTTCATTTAACCCTCCAATGTTTTAGGTTGATAATAGAGAAAAACACGCTATTTAATAATTCAATATTAAACAGGTTGCATTATCAGTAAGCAAAATACTTAACATTATGACTGAGAAAAAATATTATTAAAATGGATTATGGTTTCTGGTTATGAATAAGATAAATGAATTCAAAAAATTTTGAGGTCAGATAATCGTTTACCAGATAATTTACATGTTATGCTATACTTGATTTTTCGAAAAAACAATAAAAATCATAAATGTTATTGCAAGGATTTTTTTACGAAAAGATCAAATAAACTCAATCAGAGACGGGTCATAATCACTGACCTTTTCATATCCTAACAGGTTAAGCAGGGTCGCAGCCACATTGGATAGCCCCCTCTCCTTTAGCTGAGCCATCCTGTATTCGCCTTTGTATTGCGGATCAACAATGACAAAGGGCACAGGGTTAAGGGTATGTGATGTCTTTACGCTCTTCTTTCCATCCTTTCCTATTGTAAACATGACATCCGCATTGCCGTGATCAGCAGTTACAACCGCAATGCCATCCAGTTGTTTAACAACATCAAGGAGCTCGCCAACGCATCTATCCACAGTCTCAACCGCTGTTATTGCTGCATCCATTACACCTGTATGGCCGACCATGTCGCCATTTGCAAAATTGAGCCTGCCGAACCGGTATTTCTCTTCCTTAAGTAAACTTATTACCGTATCCTTGATCTCAATGGCCTTCATCCTGGGCGCTTTGTCGAACTGAACCCTGTCAGATGGTATTTCAATATATCTCTCCACAGTCTCATCTATGTAGCCTGACCTGTTACCGTTCCAGAAGTATGTCACATGACCGAACTTCTGGGTCTCTGATACAGCGAAGGAGGTGATCCTGGAAGCACACAGGTACTCACTCACAGTGCGCTCTATGGCAGGAGGCTGCACAAGATAATTGGGCGGGATATGTGTATCGCCATCATATTCCATCATGCCGGCAAAAAGTATCTCTGGCAATGGGCCGCGGTCAAACTCATTAAAATCCTTCTCTGTGAATGCCCTTGATATCTCTATTGCCCTGTCTCCCCTGAAGTTGAAAAATATTACTGAATCACCATCCTTTACAGTACCGCATGGTTCACCGTCACTATCTGAAATAACAAATGGATCAAGGTACTGGTCAGTAATTTTGGGGTCTTCCGCATAGTAGGTCTCAATGGCCTCTCTAACAGACATGAACTTTCTGCCCTTGCCAAGCACATGTGCATCCCAGCCCCTTTTTACAATGTTCCAGTCCGCACAGTACCTGTCCATTGTGACCTTCATGCGGCCCCCGCCTGAGGCTATCCTGTAATCAAGGTTGTTATTCCCTGATATCTCTTCAAGCCTTTTTTCGGTAGGAATGACATAATTTAGTGCGCTCTTTTCTCCTACATCCCTTCCGTCAAGCAGGGCATGTACCCTTACCTTTTTAACACCTGATTCCAGACACCTGTCTATAAGAATATTAAGGTGATCAATATGCGAGTGGACATTTCCGTCCGAAAGCAGACCTATAAAATGGATAGCGCCTCCATTTTTTGAGCGGGACTCTATATCATGCCATAATTTTGACGCAAATACATTCCCGTTCCTCAGGGCTGTATTAACCAGGCTGGCACCCTGTTCAAAGACCCTTCCTGCGCCAAGTGCGTTATGCCCAACCTCGCTGTTACCCATATCATCATCAGAGGGAAGCCCAACAGCCCTTCCATGTGCCTTTAAGACTGTGTACAGCTCAGATTTAAACAGGCGGTCCAGGACAGGCGTATTCGCCAGATAAACGGCATTGGTCTCATCATTATTACCAATGCCTATGCCATCCATAATAATAAGAAGCAGTGGCCCTTTTCTTCCTTTAAAACTTTTCAGGGGCTTTAAATCAGGGTTCATTTTATTCTCCGATGTATTCAAAATTATATGGCAGGATGTTACGATAAAAGCATGAAACAGGTCAAGGAATCTATTCCGGGAAATAGGCCAGACCCCAATGCGTCATTTTTTTGTCTATTTATTACACCAATAGATACCAATTTTACAGAATGGAATATTTTCCCGTTTAAAGAAGCTTTGCGGATATTTAACCTTCACGGTTTCAGGTCTGCCTTATCTATATGTTATTATTATCTTATTACAATAATTATCACATCTGGCCTGTAACAAGTCAAAAAAAGACCCTGTCAGGGCAGCCCTGACAGGGTTTTTTTTCAGAGATTAGGAATGAAGTAAGGAGGGAGACTCCAATTCCTTGATTAATTATTTTGCAAATTTAATGCCAGATAAGAGCTATTTCTACAGCTCTATTGTTAAAACCCTTTCAGAGAGCCCTTTAACCTTATCCATATCTATTTCCACACCAAGCCCTGGGCCATTTAAGGCCACCGCCTTTCCGCCATATTCAAATAAAACATCTCTGTCTGTTATGTTATGGGCAAGAAGCAGGTTATCGTATGAACCATCATAATAGAGCGCATCATTTGATAGAAGTGAGAGTGTGCGGCCTGCAGCAGATAAAAGGCCTGATTCACCAAGCTGGCACCCGATCTGATACTTCATGCCTATCTTACGGCAATAATCTATCATGCCCAGGGATCGCCTTAAACCCCCGCATTTAGATAGCCTGATATTGATCATCTTATAACACCCCATTCTGTTTGCTGCGATAAGGTCATCAAGGGTGCAGACAGATTCATCTGCCATAAGATCAATCCCGAATTTATCCGCCTCAATACTGAATTTTACTATATCATGATCATAAGGAGAGATCGGCTGTTCAAGCAGCCTGACATTGTGCCTTTTTAACAACTCAAGGTGCGCTAAACCCGTATTATAATCCCATGCCCCGTTTACATCCACCTTCATATCATAACCTTCAAAAAAAACACGCTCCACTATTTCACATAGCAAGCGGTTATGGGAATATTCATGACCCATCTTCAATTTTATTTTATTTATACCTAGCCCCTTTATCCTCCCGCTTACCCTTTTCACAAGTTCTTCATTCCCGAGAGGAATGGCTGCGCCATAGAAAACAGTTTCTGTAATATTTGCCTTTGAAAAATAATCTATAATGGGCCTGTTTTCATAACGTGCCCATGCATCAAGCAGGGCCATTTCAATGGCGCATATGGATGCGTTCATCTCTTTTCCTTTTGGGAGTGAATCTATAAAACGCCATATCTGTTCCACACATTCAAGCTGCCAGGGAAACTCTTTTAGGCCAACGATGTGCAGTATATTTTTTTCTGCTGTCTCTATTGTTTCTCCTGTCACATATGACCTTGGCGCACCCTCGCCTGCCCCAAGTATACTGTCATTTTCCCCTAAAAAAATTACAGCTATGTTATTGACCCAGAGCCTTTTCCTGATGGAGTGGGAAAACTCCTCTAAAAACGGGAGTCTAACCAGGGCAACTATTATTTTCCTGATGGTCATTTATGCCTGTTTTCCTATTGGATTCTGTGCATTAACTGGATGCATGGGAAGATCAATGATAAATCTGGTGCCTTCATTAACCCTGCTTTTCACCTCAATGGTGCCGCCATGATCCAGTATGTTCCGGTGAACAATGAACAGCCCCAGACCTGTGCCCTTGTGATCTCCGCTCCTGTGTTTTGTTGTAAAATAGGGATCAAATATCTTATTGATCAGGTTTTCAGGGATGCCCTCACCATTATCTTCCACTGTTATACGGATCCCAAGACCATTATCTGTTTCTGTAATTCTCCTTGTTGTGATCGTTATCAAACCATGTTCGGATGTAAATTCAACTGCGTTTGAAAGCAGGTTCAATATCACCTGCTTGATCTTTTCACCATCAATCCACACCTTTTTAATTACCGGATCAAAAATCTTTTCAACCTTTATCCTCTTTGCATTGCTCTTGGGCGACACAAGCAGAATCATTTTTTCTATCAGTTCGTGCAGGTTTGTTGACTCAAACCTTGATTCCCTGATATTTGCCAGGTCAAGAAGCTCTGAAATAAGGTTATTCACCCTGTTTGTCTCCTCAAGGGCAATCTTGTGAAAATTTACCCTGTACTCCTCATCATCTATTTTATAGGGCAGCATCTGTATAAATGTGCCTATAGCTGTCATGGGATTTTTGATTTCATGGGCAAGCCTTGCAGCCAGATCGCCCAGAAATGCAAGTTTTTCTGACCTGCTTAAAAGTGAATGAGAACGTTTCAGCTCCACCATCTGCTCCTGGAGTTGCCTGTAAAGCCTTGCATTTTCTATAGCGATAGCGATCTGGGGAGAAAATATTTCAAGGATCTCTCTTGTTTCCTCTGGCACGCCATCAACTTCAAGGGAATCGGTTGCAATTACCCCTATCACTTTTGCCCTTGTTATAAGCGGGACAACATAAACTGAGCGGGATTTGCCATAGCTTAAGACAATATTCTCCTTTCGCAGGCTTGAATTTTCAACATCAGGGATATACTCGGATTTGCCTGAATTTAAAACCCGTACAAGCATATTATTTACCCTGTTAAGGGGCACTTTATAGCGGGATACCGATTCAGGCAGCTCACCATCAAAGCCTGTCGCATGCAGATACTCAAGAACAGACTTCTGTTCATTTACAATTAGAATCAGCGCCCTCTGTATATTGCATACACTTGAGAGGGTATTCATGATCACAGTAAGCAGGTCATCAAGGTTCAGGACAGAAAGGATCGCCTTGCCTGTCTCCTGTATTGCCTGGAGTTGCTTTACCCTGTTATTAAGGTCTATATTGAGCCGGTTAACCTCTTCAAATTTATGTTCAATAATGAGCTTGTCTCTCTCCATCTCTTTTATGGTATCGTTCAGCACCGAACGGAATGAGAAAAATCTTGAGAGAAATATCCTGATGTTATTCTTTGATGACCAGCTTAAATGATATTCACAATAGGGGTTGCCATTAAAATAACACCCCTTCTCTTCAACCCTGATGGGAAACCCTCCCCATATGAGAGGCATATAACTGTATGCCCCCTGGTTGTAAAGGCATATATCCTTTGATACATCCATCCCCTTTATCCAGTGGAGTCTGACAACAGCGCTGTTATTTTTGATTTCAACCAGATCAACTCTCTTGTTTCTGTTCCATTTATCATTAATCCTCTGCAGGTTTTTAAGCCCCATTTTTATTGTAAAGAATGCCTTTACAATAATACGCTGCCCATAACCCAGATGAAAATTCTCTGCCGCATAGCGGGCTATATGGAAGGCGGTCATTTCATCTTTAAAACAGAGCCTTGCCCTTTCATAAAGCCTTGAAGCAACAGTGCATGAAATCCAGTTGGATTCATCGCACAGATATGATTCAGGGTCAGGCAATATATCTATCTCCGGATCAAGATCTTTTAATAGATAATCCAGATCACCCATGTTTTTTTTAACATAGTTGATTATAGCCCTTGAATTTATACAGTTTACCTCTTTATTCATACAAGAACACTTTGCCGGATTTAAAGATTTATAACCCTTCCGCTTCTCTCACCTGACAATGCGCCATCTTTTGCCCTTCTGAGGTTATAAAGCGCCCCCCTGAGCGATTCAAGGTGTTCACTATCTACATTAAGTATATCCCTGTCGCCATCCTTATAACATGAATCAGGGATAACATGGTCTGTGAGAGATGATGCAGGTAGCCTGAAAAATGGCACCATTTTTAAAAAGGCCTTCTGTAATTTTTCAGTATTGTTTGACAGCCTGTATATCCTCTCTGAATATTTTATTACCTTCTCAAAATCAAGTTCGCCTGATGGCCTTCTCACAACATTCTGCCCAAATACACCATCATCGTCAAAAACAACATCAGGCAATGAAAGGGCAAGGTTATAGATCTTTGTTTTCGGGTATACATGACACTCACCAATCTTGAAAACATGCCCTGCCCTGCTGCCATAGCTGCTTAGCTTTTCTGCAAATTTATAACTCTCCATCAGGTCTGACTCAGTATCACCCGGATAACCTGCAATCATGAACATCATCAGGGGGATTTCATATTCAGCAGCCCTTTTAAATATAGAAATGGTATTATCCAGATATCTTTCATAATGATCGCGGCTAATGACCTTGTTCATCCTTCTAAGTGTGCTGAAGCTTGCCGATTCAAAGCCCAGAACAAGGGTGCCGCATACATCGTGGATTTCAGGGATTAATCCGGGGTCAAAAAGATCACAGCGTGTCTCAAAATGGATCTTCATCCCCAGTTCCCTGAATACTGGAACAAGGTCATATGATTTAAAGAGCGCATCACATACAACTATATCCCTTGCCCTGCATGATCCCGCAAGATTCCTCAGATCCTGCTCTGCAACCGCTATAGGCACTGCCATTCTTTCTGGCCTGATATAATCCTCCATGCAGAAATTGCACTTAAAGGGGCATCCCCTGCTGAATGAATATGGCAGCACATCATAGGCGTCAGGCTTTTTTAACAGTGAAAGATCAAGTGTTGCCTTTTCATTCAGATCAAACCGTTTGCTGTCGGGCGTAGATACCAGCTTTCCGCCCTCTTTCCATATAAGGCCAGAAACATTCATGTCTCTGGGATCTTTGCCCTCAGCAAGCCGCTCTATGATATTAAGGGCAGGTATCTCACCCTCCCCCTTTATAATAAGATCAACAGCATCCGTCCTTTTGAAAATCTCCTCATAATAGAGAGTCGGGAAATACCCCCCTAAAAAGGTAAATATACCTTTGTCTGACTTTTTTATTCTCTCACACAGGCTTATGGTTTCTTCTGCCTGTGATATGGCTGTACATGATATACCTATCCCCAGGGGTTTAAAAACTGATATATCATGCAGCAGTTCATTGTAAACCTTTTCCTTGCCAGCCTGACTCAGCGGGAGCCCGTAATCCATTGGCAATGATATCACCTTTATATCACTTTCCGGCCTCTCTTTTCTGACATACCCCGCAATCTCAAGGAGAGGGAGTGGGTAGGCAGGAACATACATGCCTATATTTTTTGAGATCGGTTCTATGAATAGTATCAATTTAAAGCCCTTTCTTGTTTAATAAATATAATATTTAAATCTGGGTCTCAAGCAGGGGAAGCAATACCGGATGTGACAGCTCAGTTTCTCCCCTTTGGCTGAATACTATCCGGGAACTGTAGAGCTCCGGGTATTTTTCCCATTGATACCATTGTTCCGGGTACCTGAAAATAAACTGCTCAAGCATCTTTAAAGCCATTTCACCAGATGTATTTGGCTGCATGGATGGGAACAGCCCAAGCATCTGCTCACGGGAATAAAGAATAAGAGAATATTGATTAAGGCTGTGCCTGTGTAACAGGCCGAAAACAACCTCAGCACCTGTCCTCTTGATGAGTATATTGATGGTGCGGTCAAGCCCTGTAACATGGCCAAGAAATGTCGTATTTTTTTCTGATGGCCGCCATTCATCAAATTCATCACACTGGGTCACAAGAACCCTGTTTTCTCTGAGCTCGTTTATTGCCCTATTTAATACATTACCTTTTGCATCTGCGTCAATCATTCTGATACAGTATTCATCCGCCTGTTTATAAATCCTTTCCCTGAGCTGTGATGTTTTGAATTTGGCAATCATGGATATTTTAATACTGTTTACAGCAAGGAGCGCTGGAATATATTCAATGGCGCCATAATGGCCTGTAATCAGGACAACCCCTTTTCCATTGTTCAGGCTCTTTTTTATTATATTGATATTTTCTGCAGAAATATTACGTGTCAAAAATTGTGTGGCCTTTTTTTTCCCCTGAAAGGCGATAAAGAGCTTTTCATAGTAGTGAGACAAGATGCCGGAAATGACCTTTTTAATGATATCATCCCTTTCGTTGTTGCGATTTATAAGGGTGACAACATCTGTAACCGATTGTCTGATTATCTGTTTTTCACCCCTTCTGATCAGGTAATATAACCTTCCCAGGATAGAGATATATATCCTGGCCAGCCACCATCCAAAAAACATATACATAGAAATATTAAATCTTGCCTGAAGGAACCTGCTCAATCCGAATCTTCTCATGGCGTTTCCTTTTGATTTAAAGGTTGTCATAAAAGGTCTTTTAAGCAACTGACTCAACAACCGTGCCATGACCCTTTTTAAGGGGGAAGAGTGCGGCAAATCATCCACCCGGGCAAATGAACCAGATAAGGACTTAATATTATTGATTATTTATTTACTAACGCAATATAATAAGGTTTGCTTTTTTTGAAAAAGATATGTGGTTTAGCTGAAGAGAACAGGCTTTTGCACAAATAATTGTGCACTCATGCACAAATAAATGTGCAAATGGCTGTTTTTCTGATAGAGATATATCTATAATTTCTTTCTTGTCTCAGCTTATAATATTTTCCATGAAGAGCTGTTGTCATAAATTGTATTATATGCCATTTTGGTCTTATACAGGGGCGATAACCTATATATTGGAAAGGAAAAATCACGATGGACAAAAAGGCCTCCATCCTTGTTGTAGATGATGAATACGGGGTTTTGCAGTCATTTAAAATGGTTCTGGGTTCAGACTATAATATAACCCTTGTGGAATCAGGAGAACAGGCACTGAAGCAATTTTCTGAAACATCCTTTGACCTGATACTGCTCGATATACTGTTACCTGATTCAAACGGCATAGAGCTGCTAAAAAAAATAAAGGAGATAGACCCTGATGTAGAGGTCATCATGGTAAGCGCTGTGAAGGATGTTAAAACCGCTGTTGAGGCCATGAAATTCGGGGCATATGATTACATAGTAAAGCCGTTTGTTGTTGAGGAGATCATCAATGTTGTAAGCAGGGCAATAGAAAAACACCGACTGCTCCGAAAGGTGAACTATCTGAAGGATGAGCTTGAAAGATTTCAGCCCTTTGAAAAGATAGTGGGGCAGGACCCTAAGATGATTGAGATTTTTGAGCTTATTTCCACCATAAGCGACAGTGATGGAGCAGTTCTTATACAGGGTGAGAGCGGCACAGGCAAGGAACTTGTGGCAAGGGCAATACACAGGCTTGGCAACAGAAAGGATGAGCCCTTTGTTGTTATCAACTGTGCTGCTATCCCTGATACCCTTATGGAGAGTGAGATTTTCGGCCACAACAAAGGGGCATTTACAGGGGCATCCGCATTGAAGATCGGGAAGCTTGAACTGGCAGACAAGGGGATTGTATTCCTGGATGATGTGGACACCCTTGATATATCCATGCAGGCAAAGCTTTTGAGGGTGATACAGGAAAAGGAGATAGAGAGGCTTGGCAGCACAAAGCTGATCAAGATCGATGTGAGGTTTATTGCAGCATCCAATAAGAACCTGAAAAGGCTCGTTCAGACAGGCCATTTCCGTGAAGACCTTTTTTACAGGTTAAATGTATTTCCTGTTGAGATACCGCCCTTGAGAGAGAGGCGCGGGGATATCCCGCTCCTGCTTAACCATTTTCTGGAACTCTACTCAAAATCCAATGGAAAGCCTTTAAAAAAATTCTCGGGCAGCGCTGAAAAGATTCTTGTTGAGCATTATGAATGGCCAGGAAATGTCAGGGAACTCCAGAACCTTGTAGAACGGCTGACAACCATTACAAAGGGCAATGTGATATTCCCAAAAAGCATTTCAGACTTCAGCTTCAATAAGAAGGAGATAAGGGATATACCACTTAAGGATGCGGTTGACATATTTGAAAAGGATTTTATCAACGATGTGCTTAAGAGGGTTCAGGGGAGCAGAAAGGATGCAGCACGCATCCTTGGGATACACAGGAACACGCTTATCAAAAAAATGAACGGACAGGAGTAAGATATAATCAGACTATGGATACAAGAGCTGTAACAGGGATAACAATGGGTGACCCGTCGGGTGTGGGGCCGGAGATAATTGCAAAGGTGCTTCAGGATGATGACATATTCAGGGTATGCAGGCCGGTTATCCTTGGCGACCCGGGGGTGCTTTCAAGATATCTTGATAACTCTGTCATGATAAACGAAATCGCATCTCCTGAAGAGGCTGCTGGCCAGAAGGGACGGCTTGAGGTTATCAGGTTATCCTCACTTGAAGAGGCTGATTTTGTGCCAGGCAAGCCAACGCCTTCAGGCGGCAAGGCCATGGTGGAATACATACTGTCTGCGGTTGACATGGCTAAAAAAGGAAGAATTTCAGGCATGGTTACCTGCCCGATAAACAAGGCGCTTATGAACCGGGCAGGTTATAACTTTGAAGGGCACACAGAGCTGCTCGCTCATCTCACAGATACCCGCGATTATGTCATGATGCTTGCCGGAGATAAACTAAGGGTAACACTGGTAACAATTCACTGCGCATTAAGGGATGTCCCTGACAAGCTCTCTATTGAAAACATTATTAAAACAATATCCATAACTGTCCTTTCACTTAAAAGGGATTTTGGCATAAGCTCGCCCCGTATTGCAGTTGCGGCCCTTAACCCCCATGCAGGCGAGGATGGGCTTTTTGGCTCTGAGGAGATGACATGCATACGCCCTGCCGTTAAAAGGGCAATTGATATGGGGTTTGATGTGACAGGGCCGCTCCCCGCTGATACGCTCTATCCAAAAGCAGTAACAGGGCAATATGACGCTGTGGTAAACATGTATCATGATCAGGGGCTCATCCCGCTTAAACTTATACACTTCTCGGACGGGGTTAATGTTACCCTTGGACTTCCCATCATAAGAACATCTGTGGATCACGGCACAGCATATGATATCGCCGGCAAAGGCATTGCTGACCATATGAGCCTTAAGGCAGCGATACTTATGGCTGCCCAAATGGCCGAGAACAGGCGCATATACACAGGATCAAAATAGATGACAGCAGGTGTTATCAGGATACGGGGCGCAAGGGTACATAACCTCAAGGATATAAACCTTGATATCCCGAGGGACAGGATGGTGGTGATCACCGGACTCTCAGGTTCAGGCAAATCATCTCTTGCCTTTGACACCATATATGCTGAGGGGCAGAGACGCTATGTGGAGTCGCTTTCTGCCTATGCCAGACAGTTTCTCGAGCAGATGGACAAACCTGATGTGGACTATATAGAGGGGCTGTCACCGGCAATCTCCATAGAACAGATGGCATCCGTAAAAAACCCGCGTTCTACTGTGGCCACTGTTACAGAGATATATGACTATTTAAGGCTGCTCTATGCAAGGATAGGTCATCCCCACTGCCCTGTCTGCGGCATAGAGATATCATCCCAGACAACACAGGCCATTGTAGACAGGGTCATGTCCCTTGAGATGGATACAAGAATCCAGATCCTGGCGCCCCTTGTAGAGGGCCGAAAGGGTGAATTTACAAAGCTCTTTAATAACCTTAGAAAGGACGGATTCACACGTATAAAGATAGATAATGAGATACATCTGCTTGAAAATGAGTTAAACCCTGATAAAAACAAAAAGCACGATATAAGCGTTATTATTGACAGGCTTGTCATTACTAAGGATATAAAAAACCGGCTCACCGACTCAATGGAGCTGGCCCTTAAGATGGCTAATGGAAAGGCTATTGTTGATGTCATAGGGGCTGAAGAGATATTTTATAGCACCAGCGCAGCATGCAGAAAGTGCGGCATAAGCATCCCCGAGCTTACGCCTCAGATGTTTTCCTTTAACAACCCGCATGGCGCCTGCCCTGAATGCAGCGGGCTTGGCAAGAAGAGATTTCTTGACCCTGATCTTGTTGTGCCTGATCCATCCCTCTCCTTAAGAGAGGGTGCAATCTCTCCCTGGTCAAAAAGAAACTCCCTCTATTTCCAGCAGATGCTTGAATCGGTCGGCAGACATTATGGCATTGACATATATCAGTCCTATGGAAGCCTCGGTAACAGGATACAGGAAATTCTAATGAATGGATCAGGCGCTGAAGAGATTAATTTCTGTTTTGAAAAGGAGGGAAAGCGCTATGAATATAAACGCCCGTTTGAAGGGGTGCTGCCTTCACTTGAAAGAAGATACAGGGAGACAGACTCCATGCAGGCAAGGGAAGAGATAGAGAGATTCATGAGCGTAATGGAGTGTCCTGTATGCAGGGGTTCAAGGATAAATGAAATAGCCAGGGCAGTCAGGGTGGGAGGGTATTCCATTAATGACCTCACCGCCTTTTCTATTAAAACTGCGTATGATTTTTTTTCAGGCCTCTCGTTAACGAAAAGAGAGGAAACAATAGCAAAAAGGATAATAAAGGAGTTAAAGGAAAGGATCACCTTTCTTAACAATGTGGGGCTTTCATATCTTACTCTGGACAGGTCATCTTCAACTCTATCAGGCGGAGAGAATCAGCGTATAAGGCTAGCGACACAGATCAGCTCAGGGCTTGCCGGTGTGCTCTATGTGCTTGATGAACCCAGCATCGGGCTTCACCAGAAGGATAACCGCCTTCTGATTGATAATCTTATAAAGCTAAAGGAACTTGGAAACAGCGTCCTTATTGTTGAGCATGACTCTGAAACCATAGAGTCTGCCGACTGGGTAATTGATATGGGCCCGGGCGCAGGCATAAACGGGGGTGAGGTGGTATTCAGCGGCACACCTTCTGAGCTTTTAAGATCGGATATCTCCATCACAGGCAAATATCTTTCAGGCAGGCTTAAGATCCCGGTGCCTGATAAAAGAAAAAAGGGCAGTGGCAAAAAGCTGATTATCCGCGGGGCAGAGCAGAACAACCTTAAAAACATAGATGTTGAATTTCCACTTGAGACATTCATATGCGTCACAGGAGTGTCAGGTTCAGGCAAAAGCACACTCATTAACGAGACCCTCTACCCTGCAGTTGCCCAGAGACTCTACAGGTCAAAAAGGGGAGTCGGGAAGGTGAGGGAGATAAAGGGGATAGAATACATAGACAAGGTAATAGCAATAGACCAGACCCCAATAGGCAAGACACCGCGCTCAAACCCTGCCACCTATACAGGCATATTTGCATATATAAGGGACCTATTTGCCATGCTCCCTGAGTCAAAGATAAGGGGGTATAACCCTGGAAGGTTCAGTTTCAATGTAAAGGGTGGCAGGTGCGAGGCATGCAATGGCGACGGGCTTATAAAGATAGAGATGCACTTTCTGCCTGACGTGCATGTGCTCTGCGAGACCTGCAATGGAAGCAGATTCAACAGGGACACACTGGAGATAAAGTACAGGGGTATGAACATAGCTGAAGTGCTCGATATGACCATAAACCAGGGCTTTAAATTCTTTGAAAATATCCCCAATATCAAAAACAAGCTCAGGACACTTGTTGATGTTGGTTTAGGTTATGTGAAGCTGGGGCAGTCAGCCACCACACTTTCAGGAGGCGAGGCACAGAGGATAAAACTCGCAAGGGAGCTATCTAAAAGGGACACAGGAAAGACACTCTACCTGCTTGATGAACCCACAACCGGGCTCCATTTTGAGGACATAAAAAAACTCGTCGAGGTATTGAGATACCTTGTATCCATGAACAATACAGTCATTGTGATAGAACACAACCTTGATGTGATAAAAACAGCGGATTACATAATAGACCTTGGCCCTGAAGGGGGAGATGCGGGCGGCAATATTGTTGCAGCAGGAACACCTGAGGAGATTGTCAAGGAAGAGCGCTCCTATACCGGGGCATATCTCAGGAAGGTGCTTTAAGTAAAAATAACTGTTGATAATATGTGTTGATACGATTAGAAAAGAACACTGCTTAAATATTTCAGGCTGCTATATCTGGCCGGGACACACATGGAGAAACAGATGATAACATTAAAAGACAAGCTCTCACACCTTACCTATACTGAGGCGTGCAAACTGCTGGGTGATGAAGGAAAAACACTGATACGCCAGGGAGGGAGTTTTGAAATAAATATAGATGAGCAGGTAGTTTTTAATAATGATCTGTTCAAACTTGACCTGTTCGATGCCGCTGTAGAGATACGCATGGATCCGGCGAAAAACATGCATCTTAACTTTAGGTGCAGTGAATGCAGCCATGTGTGCGAGCATCTTGGAGCTGCATTCTCACTGATACTGGAAGAAAAGCTCGCACTCGGGCTTTCTGCCCCTCCCCCCGACAGGGTGCCCATTGAGAGCCTGTCTGATGAAGAGCTTATCAAACAGGAGCTTAATAACAGAATAGAAAGGGCTGCAACACAAAAGATGAGGATCAGGCCCTTTGATAAGAGTGAATTATGGACAGATTATCTGGTAACAAATAATACTTCAGGCAAGAGCTACCGTGTTGCATTACGGGGATGGGAAAGAGGCGAATCATTTTGCACATGCCCTGACTTCCGCAAAAATACCCTTGGCACCTGTAAACATATCCTGCATGTCATAAACAAGATAAAGAACAAATTTCCAAAAAAGATAAGGGATACCCCATACAGGATCAGGGATATTGCAGTATATATCCATTATGGCCTTGATCTGGAATTGAGGATTCTCATACCTGATGACCTTGACAAGGCTGCGCTGAAACTGCTTTCTCCCTATAAAGATGTTCCTGTCAAGGATGTGCTTAATCTTGTAAATACCATCCGCATGCTGGAACAGTCAGGAATAAATGTAATTATATATCCTGATGCCGGGGAATATATAAATCAGATCCTTTACCGTGAACGGGTGAATGCCAGGGTAAAAGAGATAAGGGCAAACCCGGCAGGGCACCCCTTGAGAAAAACACTGCTCAAGACAGAGTTGCTTCCATATCAACTGGATGGCATTGCCTTTGCCACCGGAAGAGGTAGGGCAGTGATAGCTGATGATATGGGCCTTGGCAAGACTATACAGGGTATCGGGGTATCAGAGCTGCTTGCAAAGGATGCTGATATTAAAAAGGTGCTGATCATCACCCCTGCATCGCTTAAGAGTCAGTGGCATGGCGAGATCATGCGTTTTACTGATCGCGCCTCCCAGCTTATCCTTGGGAGCGGTAAAGAAAGGGCAGAGCAGTATAATAATGACTGCTTTTACACGATATGCAATTACGAACAGGTCTTAAAGGATATAAATGTAATAGAAAAGGTAAAATGGGATCTTATCATCCTTGATGAGGGGCAGAGGATAAAGAACTGGGAATCAAAGACCAGCCAGACCATCAAGGCATTGAAATCCCCGTTTGCGCTTGTCCTTACAGGCACACCCCTTGAAAACCGGCTGGACGAGCTTTACTCCATTATAGAGTTTATTGATGACAGGAGGCTGGGCCCGGCCTTCAGGTTCCAGAATCAGTACAGGATAACAAACGAAAGAGGCAAGCTTCTTGGCTACAAAAACCTTGATTCCCTTCGTGAGAGGCTTAAACCTCTACTTATCCGCCGCACCAGAAGCGAGGTTTTAAAGGAACTGCCTCCAAGGACAACAGAGATCAGGCGGATACCTCCCACAGAAGAGCAGCTTAGCGTGCATAATCAGAATAAAAAGATTGTCAGCCAGATCATAAAGAAAAGGTATATCTCCGAAATGGACCTTTTAAGACTGCAAAAGGCGCTGCTGCTATGCCGCATGGCTGCAAACAGCACCTATCTGGTGGATAAACAGCCGCCTGGTTTTTCAAGCAAGCTAAAGGAGATAGACAATCTGCTGGATCAACTGATGGCAGAAAATGACAGGAAGGTTGTCCTGTTCAGTGAATGGACAACCATGCTTGACCTTATAGAACCCAGGCTAAAGCATAGAAATATAGGTTACGTAAGGCTGGACGGCTCTGTCCCCCAGAAAAAAAGGCTTGGCCTTGTAGGCAGGTTTCAGAAAGAGGCTGATTGCAGATTTTTTATCACCACAAATGCAGGTTCAACAGGGCTAAACCTCCAGGCAGCAAATACTGTAATAAATGTTGACCTGCCCTGGAACCCCGCAGTGCTTGAACAGAGGATAGGTCGCGCACATCGCATGGGTCAGAAAAGACCGGTGCAGATATTCCTTCTTATAACCGAAGGAACACTTGAAGAGAACCTTCTTGAAAAACTCTCTGCAAAGCAGGCGCTCTTCATGGCTGCGCTTGACCCGTCATCAAAAACCCAATCCCTTGATTTGACCGCAGGCATTGATGAACTGAGAAGACGACTTGAGATACTTATAGGTGAAAAACCGGATGCGCCTGTTGATGTCAGCATGAAGGAGGAGACAGAAAAGGAGGCACAAAAGGTCATCAAGGCAAAAGAGAAGATTTCTGAGGCCGGAGGCCAGCTTATTGGCGCAGCATTCAATTTCCTGGGTGCCATGTTTAATCAGGAAGATGAATCGGAAAAGATCAAACAACTGACCGAAGGTTTTAAGGCAAGGCTCTCAGAATGTCTTGGAAGGGATGAAAACGGCAAGATTACATTAAAGGTGACACTCCCGGATGAATCGGCTCTGGACAACCTTGCAAAATCACTTGCCATGATGATGAATATTGAGCGTTAATAAAGATGTTTACTGTTGGGGCACAATGAATTGTGCCCCTAAATTACGATTGGGAAATAACAACGAATGTAAGGGCACGGCGCACCGTGCCCTTTAAAATATTATTAATCCTGGCCATATTATTCGGGCACACTGCAGCGTGCACCTGCAGAATAATTTATGTATGATCATATTTCACCTTTACCTCTTCCCAGATCAAGATGTA
>CAYWRH010000038.1:0-28711 GCA_964460435.1 uncultured Desulfatiglans sp. | reverse complement strand
TTTTTAGATTCTATTATATTTTCAAACTCAATAATTCTTAGCCTAGATAAATTATCTAGATACATTAAACAATAATTAAGATTGTTTAATGCCAAACCCTCACACATATACAAATATTTACCTTTTATTGATTGATACAAACCTGCACCTAATTCCAGTCTTTGTTGCTTATCATTAATATCTATTTCAACTTTATCTGAGTATATAGTCCCATTTTTTCCTAATTTTCCGAATTCAATTAGTATTCTTGCCTCATCCGGGGATAGCTGTTTAATAACTTCAATAAATGCTGGATGAATATCAATCTTTTTTTGGGAATCAGTTCCATTTGCTATAATTTTTGCCCATAATTCTTGAATTGAGCCTTCATTTTCAATAGATGCAGATTCAAGTAATGGAATTGCTATTCTTGGATTAATAGCTTTTGATTTACCTTCTATTCCCCTTCTTTTTTGAATTTTTTCCACTTTGTCATAGATTAACAAGAGATTTTTATATCTGAAATACTTCATCCAATCCTGTGCAATGTTACCAATTTCCTCAAAAGGTTTCCCAACGACCTTTTCTATGAAACCAGTTATAACCTCTATTTCAATCTGTATATCCATCATTACCTTAGGCCTGCTTTTTCTTTATTATTATTTTTGTATTTTGATAAATATTCCGAATATCCTCTATTTCAATTTTGAAATACCTACCGAAAGCTTTATTTGTTGTATGCATTGTTGCTCTCTTAATTTCTTATGGACTATTATACTCTCTTAACCAAATATTCTCCGATTTTTTAAACCTCAACCATCAATTTCAGTTACTTGTACCCTAAAAAATCCTCATTTTTTCAAAAACACAT
Organism: uncultured Desulfatiglans sp.; assembly: GCA_964460435.1. GTDB lineage: Bacteria > Desulfobacterota > DSM-4660 > Desulfatiglandales > HGW-15 > JAAZBV01. Next base: position 27,861 of record CAYWRH010000038.1, on the reverse strand, counting down.
CTCGAATAGCAAAAGCCTGCCTGAAACATAAAGGCCATACCGGTGTTTTACCGGGATGGCCTTATATTGTTCTCAGCTTATTAAAGCTGAAATGTTTCTAAAATACGCCCTGTACCTTGCCTGTTGTTGTATCAACATCAATGCGCTTGAAGGCGGGGTTTGAGCTTGTTCCGGGCATAAGTGTAATTGTCCCGGAAACTGGAACTATAAACCCTGCGCCGCCATAGGTGAGGACTTCACGGATGGTGAGTCTCCAGCCCTTTGGAACGCCTTTGATATTGGGGTTATCAGAGAGTGACAGGTGTGTCTTGACCATGCAGAGGCCGAGTTTTGAAAGCTCAGGGTCAGCCTGGATCTTTTTGAGCTGATTGGCGGCATCGTTTGTATAATCAACACCGTCAGCGCCGTAGATCTCTGTAGCGATCTTTTCGATCCTGTCCTTTATCGGCATATCAAGCTCATAGAGGAACTTGAATTCTGTCTTTTCGTTACATGCATCTATAACCGCATCTGCAAATTCAAGCGCACCCTCGCCGCCCTTGAGCCAGTGTTCTGATACTGCAACCCTGGCACCCGCAGCCTCTGCCAGTTCACGCACCTTTTTAATCTCATCTTTGGTGTCTGTGTAGAATGAATTGATACATACAACCGGGCTGATGCCGGCCTTTCTTACGTTATTTACATGATGCAGGAGGTTTCCGCAGCCCTTTTCAACCCATCCCACGTTCTCAGTTGTGTACTCTGTGGGCATCGGTTTTCCGGGGACAGGAACAGGCGCGCCGCCATGACACTTGAGCGCCCTGATCGTGGTAACAACAACCGCTGCATCCGGTTTCATGCCGCTGTAACGGCATTTTAGGTTCCAGAACTTTTCAAAACCTATATCAGCGCCAAAACCTGACTCTGTTACATGATATTCAGAGAGCTTGAGACCTACCTGGTCAGCAATAATTGAGCTCTGACCAATAGCTATATTGGCAAACGGGCCAGCATGAACCAGAACCGGCTGCCCTTCAAGGGTCTGCATGATGTTCGGGTTAAGGGCGCCTACCATCCATGCGGTCATTGCGCCGGCAACTTCGAGCATCTCTGTGGTGATGGGTTTGCCCTTCTTGTCATATGCAACAACGATCTTTCCCATACGTTCGCGCATGTCCTTAAGATCTTTGGCAACAGCAAGAATAGCCATAACCTCTGAAGAAACAGCTATCGCAAATTTGGATTTCATCATGTAACCATCTGAATTGCCGCTTCCTTCTATACCTATTATGATGTTTCTCAGTGCCTGGCAGCAGTAGTCAATAACCCATCCCATTGATACGTTTGTCGGGTCAATATCCAGTCTGGGCATCTTTGAGAGCCTTAAGAGCTGTTCATCATTATAGTTTCTTTCATGCTGGAGACGTGATGTAAGGGCAACCATTGCAAGGTTGTGGGCATTCATGATGGCATTGATATCACCGGTAAACCCGAGTGAAAACTCGGTAAGCGGGATACACTGGGCCAGACCGCCTCCTGCCGCAGAACCCTTAATGTTCATTGTTGGGCCGCCTGATGGCTGACGTATAGCCGCAGATGCCCTCTTGCCTCTTTTGCCAAGACCCTGAACAAGGCCCATTGTTGATGTTGACTTGCCTTCTCCAAGGGGTGTGGGTGTAACAGCAGTAACATCAATATATTTGCCGTCCGGTTTATTCTTTGTTCTGTCAAGCACTGCCCTGTAATCTATTTTGCCAAAATAATGGCCATAGGGGAGGAGTTCCTCTTTTGAGAGTCCGAATGTCTCACCTATTTCATAAACGGTCTTCATAGTCTTTTCCGCTTCCTGGGCGATCTGCCAATCAGCAAGCTTGGTTGGATCTAACTTCATATTGAATTCTCCTTTCATTGTTTATCCTGTATAGTATCTATATAATATTATTTCATATTAAAAGGTTCAGTTACCAATACCTAACGAGGGTAAAAGCGGTTTCGAACACTCCAGAAATAACCCTCTATAAATACAGGGAGAAAGGAAATGAATCAAGCAAAATCTTGTCTCATACTGACAATTTTTTGAATAAGATTGAAGGTTTATAGGCTTGAAATTTCAAGTCCAAGGTCAACTGCCCTTACAGAGTGAGTAAGCGCCCCGATCGAGATCATATCCACCCCTGTAGCTGCAATCTCTTTGATATTCTCGATAGTTATCCCTCCTGATGCCTCAAGAAGTGCCCTCCCGGAGACCAGCTTAACCGCATTTTTAAGCTGTTCCGGGGTCATATTGTCAAGAAGGATGATATCCGCCCCTGCCTCAAGGGCCTCATTAACACCGTTTAAATCCTCGACCTCAACCTCGATCTTTATCCCGTGAGGGGCATTAAGTCTAACCGCCTCAACCGCCCTTTTTATACCGCCAGCAACGGCAATATGGTTATCCTTGATAAGTACCGCATCATACAGGCCGAAACGGTGGTTATGCCCCCCACCCAGTGGTACAGCATATTTGTCAAGCAGCCTTAGACCAGGAGCGGTCTTTCTTGTATCCAGTATCTTTACCCTGCTTGAGCCGGCCTTCTCAACATAGCGGCTTGTAATGGTGGCAATGCCGCTCATCCTCTGTATAAGGTTCAGGGCGGTCCGCTCTGCCTTAAGGATAGGCGCCATGCCGCCCTTAATGGTACAGACTACCTTTCCGGCAGGGACACTCGTCCCGTCTTCATAAAAGGTCTCAAATGTAACTTTGGGATCAAGTATGGAAAACACCCTCATAAAGACAGGGAGCCCGGCAAGTATGATATCTTCCCTTGCCTCAAGCACTGCCTTGCCTGTTATATCAGGCCCTATTATGGCATCTGTTGTAATATCGCCCGGCCCAAGGTCTTCTTCAAGGGCATTTTTTATAATCCGGTCGATCTGAATGGAATTCCTAAGCATCAATCCCCTCAAAAAAGGCAAGGCTTTCCATAAGTTTATTCAACTGGGTTGAAAGCAATGCAACCTTTTCCTTTACCTTAATAACCACATCATCAGGGGCATTGGCAAGAAATCCGCTGCTGGCAAGCTTCTTTTCCGAGACATCCATCTCCTTTTTTATCTTTGCAATCTCCTTGTTTATACGGGCCTTTTCCTCTTTGACATCAATGATTCCCTTCAGGAGGATATGGATATTATTGCCCTCATAAACCGCAGTAACTGAGGCTTCAGGTTTTTTTAGCTCCTTTTCGAGTATAACATGTTCCACCCTGGCGAGATTCTTTATATAATGCATGTTAACCCTTATGATCTCTCTTTGAACATCATCAGGCATTGACACATGTATATCCACCTTTTTGGACGGATGGATGTTCATCTCGCCCCTGATATTTCTGATACTGTTTATTACACCCATAACAAGTGCCATATCTTTGACAGCCGCATCGTCAACAGGGTAATCGGCCTGCACCGGGAAACCTGCATTCATGATGCTTCCGGAGGTACCGGGAAGCCTCTGCCATATCTCCTCTGTTATAAAGGGCATAAACGGGTGAAGTATCCTCATGATGCCCGATAGCAGCTTTACAAGGGTACACCTGACAGAGGTGCTCAATTGTTTATCCTCGCTGTAGAGCCACTCCTTTGCCATCTCAAGGTACCAGTCACAGAATTCATGCCATACAAACTGGTAGGCAATGCCTGCAGCATCATTGTAGCGGTATTCCTCAAGTGCGATGGATACATCTCTGCTAACTTCACCAAGCCTTGTCAGTATCCACCTGTCAGGAAGCGAAAGCAGACTGTCAGCGCCCTCTTTCTCATCCCCCTTTAGGTTGGTTATAACCAGTCTTGCCGAGTTCCATATCTTGTTTATAAAATGCCTGTACCCCTCGATCCTATCCTCAGAGAGCTTTATATCCCTTCCCTGTGCGGCAAATGCAGCAAGGGTAAACCTGAATGCATCTGTTCCATACTGGTCTATTACAATCAGGGGATCAATCACATTTCCCTTTGATTTACTCATCTTTTTGCCCTCTGCATCCCTTACAAGAGCATGGATATAGACATCATAAAATGGCGTATCCCCCATAAAATGAAGCCCCATCATCATCATTCTGGCAACCCAGAAAAAGAGGATATCAAAACCTGTAACAAGTGCTGATGTGGGGTAAAACATCCTTAATGCCTCAGTATTATCAGGCCAGCCAAGTGTAGAAAACGGCCAAAGGGCAGAGCTAAACCAGGTGTCGAGCACATCGGTCTCCTGCCTGAGATCGCTAATTCCGCATGAGGTGCATTTTTTTGGTTCATCCTTTGTCACTATCATGTTGCCGCATCTGTCGCAGTACCATGCCGGTATGCGGTGACCCCACCATATCTGTCTTGATATGCACCAGTCACGGATATTATTCATCCAGTCAAAGTATACATTCTCCCATGTCTTGGGAAGTATCCTTGTCTTGCCAGACTTAACCGCCTCTATGGCCTTTTTTGCAAGAGGCTCTGTCTTGACAAACCACTGTTTGGATAAAAGAGGCTCAATCATGGTCTTGCACCGGTAGCAGTGGCCTGTTGCATTTTTGTAAGGCTCCTTTTTCTCAAGAAGGCCATCCTTTTCAAGGTCAGCTATAATCATCTCGCGGCATTCAAACCTGTCCATGCCCCTGTATTTGCCGGCAAGTTCATTCATTTTGCCGTCTTCATCAATAACCTTGACCCTTTCAAGGCCATGCTTGTTTCCTATGTTAAAGTCATTGGGGTCATGTGCCGGCGTAACCTTGAGCGCGCCTGTGCCAAACTCCTTGTCCACATATTTATCAAGTATCACAGGGATCGCCTTGCCCGTAACAGGGAGCAGCACATATTTGCCGCTAAGATTCATGTACCTCTCATCCTCGGGGTTTACTGCCACCGCAGTATCACCAAGGAGCGTCTCAGGCCTTGTTGTGGCAACTACCAGGTATTTGTCACTGTCAATAAACCTGTATCTAAGGTGGTAAAGGTAACTGTCTCTCTCCTCATGCTCCACCTCAAGATCCGCAAGGGCAGTATGGCATCTGGGGCACCAGTTAATGATATAGTCACCGCGGTAAATCAGCCCCTCGTTATATAGCCTTACAAAGACCTCTTTTACCGCCCTTGAGAGGCCCTCATCCATCGTAAACCGCTCCCTGCTCCAGTCACAGGAACTGCCAAGCTTTTTTAGCTGGTTGATTATGAGCCCGCCATATTTCGCACGCCATTCCCAGACAAGTTCAATAAACTTCTCTCTCCCAACATCATGCCTGCTCAGGTTCCTCTTCATAAGGTCTTTCTCAACCACATTCTGGGTTGCAATACCGGCATGATCCGTGCCAGGCTGCCAGAGCACATTAAAACCCTTCATCCTTTTATAGCGGCATAAAACATCCTGCAGCGTGTTGTTAAGGGCATGGCCCATATGAAGGGTGCCAGTCACATTGGGCGGCGGGATAACTATACAAAACGGCTTTTTATCAGAGGGCACTTCAGCCTTGAATAACTCCTCCCTGAGCCAGTATTCATACCACTTGTCTTCAACATCCTTTGGTTCATAACCTTTTGCCATTATCTCTTCAGGCATCATAAAACTCCTGTATATAAAATTCTATAAACTGATTAAAAAAGGGGTCGCACCTATCGCAACCCCTTATGAATAAAATATTATCTGATTTCTAAATTATTCTGATTCTGCTTCAAGGCTTTTTTTCAGGCCCTCAATGGCCTCCGAAATCACCTTTTCGGCCACATCCTTAAACACCTCACGCGCTACCCTTTCAACTACCTCACGCACCACCTTTGTTACTATCTCCTCAATCCGCTCTTCAGATATTACCGGCTGCATTATTGTTTCGACCGGAGCAGCAGGGATATCATGCTCAGGTTCAGTGTCATCAATAGACCGGATATCAGATTCAGCAGATTCCAGAGATGGAGCAGTTAAAGGCTTATCCAGATCAGATAAAGGCATATCAAGGCTTTCAGCCTGCATTGAAGCCGTAGATATAGATGCAACAGCAACACCTCCTGCAGGAACCTCATCAGGGAAAATGGTGTCAAGCACCTTGCCGTCAAGCTGTATATCATCCAGGTGAACATATCCTGGATCGCCTTCATCCACTCCTGAATATTCTATCTTTTCATCATCTGAGGATGCCTCTTCAAGAATAGATATGGTTTCCGTATTAACAACTGCATCCTTTTCCCAGAGAGGTTTATTATCAGAATCATCGTCAGACGAAGCAATGGTTTTTTCAAGATCGCTGCCAAATATGTCAGTCGATATAGTTCCTTCATCATCAAACACATCTGGTTTTTCAGGTTCAGTGCCTCCTGTATCAAAATCCTTAAACAGGTTTCCCTGCACACCCACAGGGGCCGGTCTGTCAGTGAGGGTTTTATCAGTAATGGCCTCCTCTTTAAGGAGGTTCTCAAGGTCTGAAAAATCCTCAGGCTCCAGATTAAATTCCTTTGCAACATCGGGCAATTCGCCAGTCTCTTCTGATAATTCACCAAGTCCGGTATTATCAAGCAGTTTTTCAAACAGATCTCCTGTAATGTCTGTGTCTGAAGATTGCGTACCCGAATCATTAGGCATATTTTCATCCAGCAGAGGCTCATCAGACGACTCTTCAGGCAGGGTTAATCCGAGTTCATCATTAAGCTTTATATCATCCTTTAATACCTCATCTTCATTGAAAAGCTCTGCATCTCCCCTCTCTACAAGATCAGTAAGATCAATAACACCATCATCTGTTTCTTCACTGGTAGCTTCACTCGAAAAATCATCAGTGAGGTCATCAAGGCCTATATCAAGTAAATCGCTGCTTTCTTTGATCTCATCTTCAAACAGATTATCATCCTTGTCCATGTTGGAACTCCTGTGCAGGAAGGTAAAAATGTTATTGTATCTTTTAATCCGGTAAAAACGCCGAAATATGAGTAAAAACAACAATAAACAGCGTGATTTGTTAGCATATATCTGATAATGCTGTCAAGCTCATTAAAAGGATTGATATGAATATTAAATAGCCATAAGGGCGCTCTTTAAAATAAGAAATATTCTGAAGTAGCAGAGAGAAAAAAGCTTGAAGATTATATGATAGCATGAAAAGCGAAACACGCGAAAGAGATGAAAAGACACAAAAGATATCCTGAACTTATCATATCGTGACAAAAACCGGAGCGCTACGAGCACCACGACCGTCCCATTAAGCTTGCGAGGATCATCGCGGATGCGCAATTGGCTTGAGTAGGAAAATTGCAAACCAAGCGTTACATGCTATTTGACAGATCATCATAACGCCTTATGCGCCCAATTATTGGCCCTTTAAGGCCTTGACATTCAAATAGAGCGGTATATGCTTGGTGGTATAGCTCACTGATCTGGAGGTCTAAATGGATACTGCAAAATTATTTATTAACGGGCGAAGCCAGGCAGTTCGTTTGCCAAAAACATATCGATTCGAAGGGAAGGAAGTATATATTAAAAAAGTTTCTCAGGGAATTTTAATAATGCCTAAAGACAATAAAGTGTGGGGCTTTTGGGAAGAAAATTTAAAAAAAATATGACGAACCATTTATGACTGACAGGAATCAACCTGATTCTTAACAGGAAAGGGATGGTTTAAATGATCTATTTGATTGATACCAATATCTGTATTTATATAGGGCAAGGTAATTGGCCCACTTGATATGCTTATTGCTGCTCATGCTCTAAGCAAGGATCTGGTATTAGTCACAAATAATGAAAAAGAATTTTTTGGAATTAAATCATTAAAGGTTGAAAACTGGGCCAGGTAGGAAGTGCAAGTCGATGAAGGGCTACTCAGACATTCCCGCTAACCGTGGTAGTAAACAATTCAATCTGGCAGGGACATGAGATCAATAAAGACATTAAGGATATTCTTCCAATTTTTCGTTTTGGGTTTTTCCGGTTTATTATTTTCATCATGCGGTTTTATTGCTACATCTTATCTTATAGGCAAAAATGTAGTGACAGCCCCATACAAGATAACAAAATTCACTGTAAAAACCATATACGGCACTGGCAAGGTTATTTATAAAATCGGGGAATTCACCTTTAATGTGGTAAAGGCACCTGTGAATTGGCCTTTTACCAATGATGGGCTTGAGTCTATTGATGGTATCTCTCCGAAAGAGGCAATAGCGCAGGGTCGTGTAAAAATGGCCCCATATGTTGTTAATGGCAGGGAATATCTCCCCATGTCACTTAAAGAGGCAGGCGAATATAAGGAGGTGGGGATTGCCTCATGGTATGGAGAAGAGACCATGAAAAAAAAGGGAGGGCATATGACGGCAAATGGCGAGGCATTTGACCCCGACGGTCTTAACGCTGCACACAAGTACCTTCCCCTTCCCTCTTATGTGAGGGTTACAAATCTTGAAAACAAAAAGTCAATAATAGTAAGGGTAAATGACCGCGGCCCTTTTATAGATAACAGGATAATTGACCTCAGCAAAGGCGCAGCAAAAAAACTGGGATATCATAAAAATGGCACAGCCAGGGTGCTGGTTGAGGCACTGGATGTTGAGGATTAAAGAAGGCAAAAAATGTGAACAGGGGCATGCGAGACAAAATCATGGAAGTCTTTTAAAAAAGGGTTTAAAATTTTAACTGATATCTGTTATACTTTTTCCACTTTTACACTTTTACTTTTAACTTCATTTTAAAATAATACACTCCAGCTACGGAGAGAGATATGCCGTCAAAGGCCCTTGAGGCAAATATAAAGAGCAGTCGGGTTGATGTGATCATCAGGGAGGAATACCATATCCTTATGGAGGTTATGGAGAGATACACAGGGATTATTGATAACCTGAAGGTATTTATAACAGAGCTGTGCCACCCGTACAAAAACTGGAAGTTCATTATAAAAGAGGCAAGGGGTTATTCCCTTGACTATTTTCACCTGTTAAAGGGGCATGAAAAGGGGCCTGTTGCCGCCAGTCTGTTTGTTGACATCTTTCTTGACACCATTACCGAATCACAGGACACAACAGTCTATCAGGATGGGGCAGATAATCTCCTGCTCTATATACAGAAGATAATCAATGAGGCAAATGATAATCTGGCAGACTTTTTACCTGTAATTGAACATGGCCTTACAGAGATAAACAGCCTTGATGATGAGCGTTTCCTCCTGTTTGTGAAAAGCTTTTACCAGATAAACCGGATCATCTCGCCTTTAGCTGAAATGACTGATGATGATGGTGTGTTAACCTCTGCAAATAACCTAATTATCAGGTATCTCAACAGATCGTATGATTTCTGGGCAGGGCATAAAGACCCTATGGAGTGGTTTATCAATGAGGTCGGCTTACCTGATGAGGCCAAAAAGGATCTGGATGAGATTTTTGATAAAGTATCACACGTTGAGCTTAAAAAACTCCTGAAAACACTGGAAGAAGATATCAACGCTCTAAAAGATGATAAAAAATTACTATTAAGGGAACTGATAATGCTCCCCGGATACAGGCAGATCGCAGATCATTACAGAAAGATCCCCAGGCTGCTTTTTAAAAAGGGTGAAGAAACAGGGCACGGACAATACTGGAAGCTCATCTTTCTGTTTCACATAATGAACATTGACGGACTTTCGGTAATACATGAAGAGACGCTCAGGGAGGTAAACAGGACTTTAACCCTGTTAATAAACACTGAAAAGCCCAGAAATCTTGAGCCTCTGATACTTAAGACCTTTAATATCCTGAAGGAGAGTGTAAACCTCTACCCTGGCACCGCTCTGAACTGCATAGGGAATATGGGGAATGCAATTTACAGAACAGACGAAAGCGAACTGGTTGACTTCTTTCTTGAGAGTGTAATGGATCTGGGTTTCCAGACCCCTGATTTCAAGGGGATTGGCAATGACTGGCAGGCAAAGGTCAACATGGCCCATATCCTCAATATCAGGACATGGCTTGGAATTATTGAATTAAACCCCGCATGGTCAAAAAAGCTGTTATCATCCCTTATAATATATCTCTCCATTGGAGGGGTATATATAAAGGATACTGACCTCTTTCCAAGGGATATCACAAATCTGCTCAACAGTGATATCACAGGTGTATACAACCTTATTAAACAGCTTACCAGGCTCTTCCCTGCCTATTTTAACGAGATAGGGGCAGAGGGGCAGCTCAGGGATATATCAACAAGACTCGATGAAATAACCTTCAGGAAGGATGCTCTCGTACATTTTCTGCGCAAGCAGAGCCATGTTGAAAGCAGCAACAGGATCATAGGCCTGATGGAGGCAATGCTCCATTTCTGGCTCACAAAGGAAAGAGATGGCCTTGAGGAGTATCTGCCTCCCGACATATACATGCAGGTAGAAGATGAAGGCCCCTATTTTGAAGGGGTTCACATGCTTATCAATGAACTCTTTACAAAGAAAAACCTCAGTAACATAAAAGAGCTGCTTGACCTTGATATAAATGCCATAAAGGAGATGGACAGTGTCAGGGCAGTTGATAAAGAGAGGCTTGAGCTCTCTGTTATCTTCTATAAACTCCTTGTACAGAAATACTCCATTGATTCACTTGAACTGGAAGGCTATGTAAACCAGCTTCCAGCAGGATCATTCCCGGAAATAAACCTCCTTAAGGAGGCATTGAAACAGGAGGATACCTATACAAAGATAAATGATCTGCTCGCTTACCTTGAAAAATTAAAAGGGATAATTCTTTCACATGAGAGATATGAGATAAGGGAGGATATATATCATAAGCGCCACTTTACAGTGGACATACCATCAATGTATGGCAGTTATCATGAAAAAAAATTTGATGCCCTGGGGCTTACATTCAGGCTTGAATCTCAAGTCAATACGCTTTTTGACGGCCTTGTACAGGAGACTGACCTGGGCCTGATCACACGTGAGACCTTTTTAAAGATCAATAATTACCTGATACTTTTTTACAGGGCGCTTAAGCTTGACGGTATCATATCATCAGAGATAGAAAAACAGCTTGAACTCCTGGGCCATTCCCTTGAGGTGCGCGGATTTACATTCACCCAGTTTATCGATATATTCAGGGGGTTTTCGCAGGCGGTAAGCAACCTGGTGAACGATTACTTTAACTCCATCCATGAAGAGAACCTGACAAAAATAATAAAAAGGCTTCCCAAAGAGTCACTTCTGCCCAAGTACCATCCTGAGGGCGGGTTATTTGAAAGGGATAGTCTTGCTCACAGGGTGTCAGAGGTCTTTTTAAGGGAAAGGATAGCCTTTGCACTGGGCCTTCAGCAGCTTGATCTTTTTTTGAGCAGGATCATGAGCACACTCTTCAGGCAGGCAGATGAACTGCCCAGTGAGAAGCTGCACCTCCTCCTAAACTATGACCCCCAGAAGGCCATCTCCCCCATAGCCACCCCTAACCAATCTGTCTCCGGTGTTATACACATGGGCAACAAGGGGTATAATCTTGTAAGCCTCTATGAGAATGGCTTCAGGGTTCCTCCCGGCTTTATAATCACAACGGAGGTTTACAGATACTGGGAGATAATAGAAGGATACCAGCCCGCAGAGACAAATTTCAGGAAACAGGTGGAAAGGGAGTTATCAGAGATTGAAAGAGTGACAGGGAGATATTTCGGTAACCCCGAAAATCCCCTGCTCCTCTCTGTAAGAAGCGGGGCGCCTATCTCGCAGCCCGGAATGATGGATACATTCTTGAATGTGGGGATAAATGAGGAGATAGTAAATGGTATAATTGAAATAACCGGAAATCCCTGGTTTGCCTGGGACTGCTACAGGAGATTTTTACAGTCATACGGCATGGCATGGGGCCTGAACCGGAATGACTTTGATGACATTATAGGAAGGGCAAAGGAGGAGCGCAATGTGCTCCATAAGATAGACCTTACCGGTGAAAAGATGAGAGAGACAGCATTCAAGTACAAAGATTTTATTGCTGGGCAGGGCATTGTTCTTGAAGAATCGCCAGTTAAGCAGCTCTACATCATAATAGACAAGGTAATGAAATCATGGAATACAGGCAAGGCAAAGGCATATCGCAACATCATGAAGCTCTCTGATGACTGGGGAACAGCAGTGATCATTCAGTCAATGGTATTTGGCAACAGGGCCAAGGATTCCGGCTCCGGCGTTCTCTTTACACACAATCCCAGGCTTTCAGGAGGCCTGGTCACACTGTGGGGGGATTATACACTGGGCAACCAGGGAGAGGATGTTGTGTCAGGGCTTGTTAATACCCTCCCTATATCAGAAAGACAGGCTGAGATTGAAAACAGGGATGTAGAAAGTTCCTTACAGAATTCTTTTCCTGAGATATACAATGCCATGAAAAATTGCGCGAGCAGGCTTATATATGAAAAAAACTGGAGCCCCCAGGAGATGGAGTTTACATTTGAATCGGCAAAAGAAAAGGACCTTTATTTTTTACAGACACGGGATATGGCAATCAGGCATGGGAAAAAGGTATTATCATTTGTCGGCAAGCCTGAGACAAATGCAAGGTTTATAGGGCACGGCATAGGGGTGAGCGGCGGGGCAATGAGCGGCAGGGTGGTATTCAACCTTGAGGAGATCAGGGCATTTAGAAAATCGGAACCGGAAACATCGTTGATACTGGTGAGAGGAGATACTGTTCCTGACGATATCCAGGAGATATTTGAGAGTGACGGACTGCTTACAGCAAGAGGAGGATCAACCTCCCATGCGGCAATAGTTGCGCACAGGCTGCAGAAGACATGTGTTGTAGGGAGCCCGAATCTGGTCTGCATGGAACGTGAAAGCAGCTGCTCCATAGAACAGATACACCTTAAAACCGGTGACTGGCTTAGCATTGACGGCAGAGAAGGTTCAATATATCTGGGCAAACTTGAAATAGAAGAAATGTCAAGGAGGTAAAAAATGGAACAAAGAGAGATGTATGCAAAAAAAAGTGATCTTGTGCTGGGCATCAACGGTCTGGGCCGTATAGGCAAACTGACCCTCTGGCACCATGTTGGCAGGAAGTATTTCAAAGAGATAGTTGTAAACATGGGCAGATCTGTGGGCAACTCCATTGAAGACCTTGCCCATTATGTAGAAAGGGACTCCACATACGGGTGGCTCCATAAACACCTTTATGGATATAACGCCTCCAGCGTTATCAGGGATATGGATGAATCAAGGGGGGGTATGAATATTGATGGCGTAAAGGTCACCTTTCTAAAGGAGAGCAGGAACCCCAGGGAGATAAAATGGGCGGATCATAATGTTCAGGTGGTGGTTGATGCAACAGGTGAGTTTGTAGACCCTGCAAAACCGGGTGACAGCAAGGGAGGTGCATTAAGGGGGCACCTTGAGGCAGGCGCTCACAAGGTAATAGTATCTGCGCCCTTCAAGATCAAGGATAAAAGCCTGCCCATGCCTGAAGATGCAGTAACAACAGTAATGGGGATAAACGGGAATGCATATGACCCAAGGCGTCATAATCTGATATCAAACGCATCATGCACAACCACATGTCTTGCCCATATGATCAAACCCCTTCTGGACACATACGGGCCAAAACGGATTTTGTCGGCTTCAATGGCCACAATTCACGCCATGACAAGCTCCCAGGAGGTGCTGGACAAACCTCCAAAGGCCGGCGCTACAGACCTGAGAAAGACCAGAAGCATCATGAACAATATAATACTTACAACAACGGGCGCTGCAGGCACCCTTGCACATGTGATACCGGAGATGAAGCAGATAGGTTTTATTGCCGAATCTGTGCGTGTCCCTCTTACAACAGGCTCTCTCATAATACTGGTGGTAAACCTGCAGGAGGATCCAGGTGAGCCCATAAGAAGGGATACCATAAACAGCATTTACCGCGAGACAGCAAAAAATGATCCCAATAAATATCTTCAGTACACCGAGAAACAGAATGTCTCAAGCGATATAATAGGGGTGCCAAAGGCAGCTGCCATCATTGAAGGAAATGAGACTCACACCAGAACCGCTGATGTAACCATTGACCTCAAAAAGGTATCAGGCATACCGCTGGAATTACTCTCTAAAATGGATATGCCATATGCCAAGGTCTCGATCACCCAGGCTGTCATATATGGATGGTATGATAATGAGGCAGGCAGCTATGTGAACATGCTTGGTGACAGGGTCGTATCAATAGCTGATAACTTGTAGGGGCAATCTTAATTAAACTGTTGACTTTCATTAATATTTTCATATAATTGCCTTTTTTTAATCGCAAGTGAATAGTCGATTATTAATATTTTAATATTTTCAGATAGTTACTTCTTAACCTCACTATCTGTCAAATCTATTTTAAAGGGGGTGATTCCAATTAATACTTCATGCGTTTTAAAACATATCTGTTTTAATTTCGCTGAGTCGGGATTCCCCTGCGTTTTTTTAAAGGGTAAAAATGCATTTAATAGGTTACAGGACAGAGGTGAGGTAATATCCATATAATAATATTCCATATTACCTTTACTTTTCACTGTTAAGCAGTGAAACGATTCAATGATTACATTTGAATCGCTCTATTTAACAAACAGCTTACAAGAGATATTTTAATAAGAGAGAAGATATGAAAGTTATTGTACAAAACAATCAGATAGAAAGGGCAATTAAGGACCTTAAGAAAAAACTTACAAAAGAGGGTTTTTTCTCAGAGATAAAAGAGCGCCGTTATTATGACAAACCCAGTGTTCAGAAGAAGAAAAAACAGGCAAAGGCCGCCAAGAGTCGCAGGAAAAGGATGAGAAAGTTTCCAAGGATCTAGCGTTTAGGCTAATGTCATAATCATATCCTTCATGAGGGGATTTTTCAGCCAAGGGCAGGTAATTCCCTCATTTATAAACAGTCAATTTTCCCCCTGACTCCCTTAAATACATCCAACTATTAAAGGGCTTTTACCTTGACAAAATGGTGATGAGCGGATACATACCCGAAAAGATTTTTTTAAATTAAGTGCCAGTTTATTAATCAACCAGAAGAGGTTTAACAGATGGAAAACCAAAGAGGCTCCTCGGGCAAATCACCCGGTCACGGACGGCTCTCATCTCTAAAGAATAATTTGAAATCAACAATAATGACCATTTTTTCATCTTCTTTGAAAAACGGGGTTATATATTTTGTTACAGGGCTTTTTGCCGCACTGATTATCGGGTGGCTCCTCTTTCCGGCGCTGTTATATTCAAAACAGGCGCAGCCAATGAATTTTAACCATGCCCTGCACATGACACCGGAAATTGTCAGTGAAATAGAGGGTGATACAGAGACAGATCGATGCCTGTACTGCCACTCATTCAGAAATGACGGCACATTTACAGGAATACCTGGGATCAATGTTTGCTCAGAATGTCATAATGACCATGATTTTCCTTTGGGCGAATCACAGGAAGAGGAGCTGCTTATAAAGGAATATGTTGCAAATAAAAGAGAAATCCCATGGCTTTCATATTCAAGACAGCCTGACTGTGTCTATTTCTCTCATATTGCGCACATAGAATTGGGAAAGCTTGAGTGCAAGACATGCCATGGAGACAAGAGAAAGAACCAGATTCTTCCCGCATATGAGAAAAACCGCATATCCGGCTACAGCCGAAATATATGGGGCAAAAAGATCTCGGGTTTAAAAAGAAATACATGGGATAGCATGAAGATGGATGACTGCGCTAAATGTCACAAAGAAAAAGGGCATGAGGAAAACAATGCCTGCTTCACGTGCCATAAATGAGGTTTAGCATGTGTTCAGATAAAAAGAAGATTACCGAACTATTGTCTGTAAACAGAAGGAATTTTATCAAGTTTGCCATTGGCGGGGCAGTAGGGACAACCCTTTCTCCCCTGCCCTGGAAACTTATTGATGATGCGGCCATTTTCACCCAGAACCTCCCCTGGGTGCCAATCCCAGAAACAGGGAAATTCACAAGGGTAAGATCACACTGCACATTATGCCCCGGTGCATGCGGGATAGAGGTAAGGAAGGTTGGTGACAGGGCTGTAAAAATTGAGGGACGAACTGACCACCCTGTTAATCCCGGAGGGCTATGCCCCCTTGGCATGGGCGGGTTGCAGCTTCTGTACAATGAAAACATCCGGTGCAAAAGCCCTTTAAAAAGGGTCGGGGCAAGGGGTGCAGGCAATTTTGAACCTCTATCATGGGATGAGGCGCTCAGGATATTAACCAATCATATACTTGAACTCAGAAACAATGGAAAGGCCAGTTCCATTGTGGCCATTGACGGCTATAATTCAGGTTCAACTGTCTCCCTTCTGATAAAAAGATTTATGATGGCAATAGGCAGCAATAACTATATGAGGCTGCCATCTAATGAAATGGATATGGCCGTTGTCTCAAAAATCATGTATGGTTCTGAGACACCGGTTGCCTATGATCTTGAAAACTCCGATTTCATTTTAAGTTTTGGCTGCGGTCTGCTTGAAGGCTGGGGTGCGCCAGGTCGTATCCTTAATGCATGGGGACTCTGGCGATCAAAAGAAAACAGGGGAAATGTCACTATATATCAGGTGGAGCCAAGGGCCTCAAATACCGCCTCAAAGGCGGATAAGTGGATACCTGTGAGGCCTGGCACTGAAACTGCCCTGGCGCTTGGCATAGCCAATGTAATCATAAGAGAAAACCTGTACAGCAAAACATTTGTTGAAAACTGTGCCTCCGGTTTTTTTCAGGATGAAGCAGGGGGGGTAAAACAGAGGGGTTTCAGGGATATTATTGTTGAAGACTATAGCCCTGACAGGGTATCAGAAATTACAGGCATAGGGCCTGATATGATTATTTCCACTGCAAGGAAATTTGCAGGGGCAAAGGCACCTCTGGCTATATGTGGAAAGGGCAAGGGGGTTTTAAACGGCGATATCAATGAATTCATGGCAGTTCATGCACTAAATGCCCTTACAGGAAATATCAACAGGCCCGGCGGTGTGCTTACAGGCGCAAGGCTCCCATTGAATGGGCTTCCTGACCCTGAGATAGATGAAATAGCCTCTGAATCATTGAAAAAACCGGGCTTGGGAAATGGAAATCCGGCTTTGAAGAACTACTTCAGCCAGGTTAGCGCCCTTACAGAGAGCATCAATAAAGGTGACGGGCAGGAGGTCGATACCCTGCTGGTATTTTCATCAAACCCCGCATTTACTCTTCCGGATGGAGGTGATTTTTACCGATCTCTTTCAAAAATACCATTTACAGTGAGTTTTTCACCATACCTGGATGAAACAGCAACAATGGCAGACCTTATTCTTCCTGATCACACATATCTTGAAAAGATAGATGACGTAGAATGCCCCTCACTCCAGTACTGCTTTTACGGCATGACACAACCGGTGGTTGCGCCTTTGTATGATACCAGGAATACAGGCGATGTTATTATCAGCCTTGCAGAGATGATAGGAGGGAGCACTGCAAAGACATTTTCCTTTAAAGACTATGAAGAGGTCATAAAAACAAGGGCGCAGGGGCTTTTTGATAATGGAGACGGTTCAGGTAAATACAACCCTTCAGACCCGCCCTGGAGGCTCATTAGCACAGGCAGAGGAGTCACACCTGATTTCACTGACTTCAAAGAGATGTGGAAACATTTGAGGAATGGTGGTTACTGGTATAACCCCCTGTCACATATAAAGAACAGTTCTGATCTCTTTAACACCCCTGAGAGTAAATTTCAGTTTTTAAGCAGCAGGCTAAAATCGCTAGTTGAGGCATCCACAGCAAGACCGGTATCAGAAACATCAGAAGAGCCCATTTATATGCCGCACTTCAGGGGATTGGAAAAACCAGATGAGACATATCCCCTTGTGATGGTGCCCTATGATATGATTAATCTTTCAAGCGGATGGCTTCCCAACCCGCCATATCTTAACAAGACCATTCTTGACAAAGAGCTTAAAGGTGATGACTCATTTGTGGAGCTCAACCCTGAGACAGCCATGATATATAAATTAAAAGAGGGTGATAGAATTCTGGTAACATCAGCTAAAGGTAGCGCCAGCGCAAGGGTACACCTTTTTAATGGCGCAATGCCAGGTGTTGTATTTATGCCCATGGGTTTCGGACACATGGCGTATGATGATTTTAGCAGGGCAAAGGGTTGCAACCCTAACACTCTCATGGGCGTTAAGACCGATAAGCTGAGCGGTCAGCCTGCATGGTGGCGCACACCCGTAAAAATCAGTAAAGCTATTTAATTGAGGCAGAACATGGAAAAAAAAGAAGGCCATGATAATAAATATGGAATGGTAATAGACCTGGATAAATGCACAGGCTGCGGGACATGCATGGTTGCCTGTGCCACAGAAAACAATGTGACTGTCCGCACTGATGAGTCAGACAAGGAGCGCAGCATTGCATGGATGCAGTTATATAAAATAGAAAATGGCAAACCATTCCCTGATACAGAGGTATGCTATTTTCCAAGGCCATGCATGCACTGCGATGAAGATGGCCGCGGAGGCCACCATTCCCCATGCGTATCAGTATGCGTAGCAACCGCTACTGAGCTTGACCCTCATACAGGCATTGTAAGCCAGATATATGCAAGATGCATCGGGTGCAGATATTGCCAGGCAGCCTGCCCCTATCATGCAAGGTATTTCAACTGGTGGGACGGATATTCATCATTTAAACCCTTTTCAAAGGGGATGGAACGCTCCCTCTCACCCGAGGTGTCGCCGCGTATGAGGGGTGTTATAGAAAAATGCACATTCTGTCATCATCGTCTGATGAGGGCCAAAACAAAGGCATATTCTGAAAACAGAAGGGTTCTAATGGAGGATGAGTATATTACCGCATGCACAGAGGCCTGCCCAGCCGGGGCAATAACCTTTGGGGATCTCAATAATCCGGATCATATGGTGTCACGATTGATAAAGAGCAGTAATACATTCAGGCTTCTGGAAAAGCTTAACACTCAGCCAAAGGTCTATTACATCTCTTCAAAAGAGTGGGTAAGAAAACTGGCTGACAATTATCTGCCTGATCAGGTCAAGCCTGTTTCAGAAAGAGATATATAGGGAGGGGGTTTCAAAGATGGATTCTGCTTTAATACCGGAGGGGACAAAAAGATGTTCTGCGCCGGCCTTTTTCTTATGGACATTGCCCTGGCTTCTTCTTCTCGCATTTGGGGGCATATCTGCACTGCTTTGCCTTATTTTTGGGCTTAACCAGACAAATATGAGCAATATATTTGCATTCGCATTGTGGATTGTTGCTGATCTTGCGGTAATAGCCCTTGGAGCCGGGGCCTTTTTTACAGGGTTCCTGACATATATAATCGGGAAAAAGGAATTAAAGGATATTATCAATGCTGCAGTAATAATCGGTTTTATCTGCTATTCCGGGGCAATGGGAATGCTCGGTATAGACATTGGCCAGCCCGTAAGGGGATGGTTTATCTTCTGGCATGCAAACATCCATTCCATGCTTGTAGAGGTTTCATTCTGCATTACCTGCTATCTGTGTGTGCTCGCAATCGAATATATCCCCCTTATCTTTGAAAACCGAAAGCTTAATAAGGTGAAGGAGTTCCATTTTTTCGGCCATAACCTTCATCACATTATGGCGCTCTTTGCTGCCACAGGTACCTTCCTCTCATTCTTCCACCAGGGCTCATTAGGCGGGATGTTCGGGGTAATGTATGCAAGACCCTTTGCTGCCAGGTATGGCTTCTATATATGGCCATGGACATTTTTTCTCTTCATACTGTCAGCCATTGCTGCAGGCCCGTGCTTTACAATCCTGTGTACAAGACTGACAGAGGCTATCACCAGGAAAAAACTTGTGCCTGATAACTCAATACAGCTTCTGGCAAAGATCTCAGGGGTTTTACTTGCGCTGTATATGGTACTTAAGATAGCGGACACAGCCGGCTGGATATATGGTGTAATCCCGCAGGCAGGCCAGAGACTGATGGATTTCTACAGAGAAGGGCCCTACGGTATTTGGATGCTGATCTGTGAGATAGGGTTGTTCGGCATAATACCTGCTATTTTACTCCTTACACCTTCTCTCAGAAAAAAGAGGATGCTTCTCATAATAGCCTGTCTGATGAACTGCGCCGGGATAGTGCTGAACAGGTTTGTATTTGTAATAGTGACACTTGCAATACCGGTAATGCCCTTTGAGAGGTTCTGGAGTTATCTGCCCACATGGCAGGAATGGGCAGTTGCGCTTGCGGTAATAGGTTATGGCTTTCTGCTCTTTTCCGTATCATACAGGTATCTTCCGGTTTTTCCGAAAGAAAGGGAGCTTAACCCCTATTAGGAGAGTTAATAATCAGGTAATAAAGGAGATAACAGTTGACCCCCTTATCATTTGAATGGCACTGGAACATAGAGTACCTTATTTTTTTTGGTCTTCTATATCTTGCCCTGACAATAATCGGATGCGGCACCTTATATGCCTTGATAAAGACATGGCTTGATCTTGTAAAGGATAAAAAGAAATAGGCGGTTAAATTGGATTATCAAACTGGTACAGTGCCTATAAGAGCAGCTTATCATGATTTTAAAACCCGCATCCTTTGGCAGCGGGTCTTATTTCCAGATCACTGTATCACGCAGCCAGTTTTCATCATCCTTTTCAGGGCAGTCCAGGTTGTAATGGAGCCCCCTGCTCTCTTTTCTGAGTATAGCACAGGTTACTATCAATTCTCCGACAAGGGCAATGTTCCTCAGTTCTAGCAGGTCCCGCGTAACTGTAAAGTTCCAGTAGTACTCCCTTATTTCCGATTGTATGTTTTCTATCCTTGCCCTTGCCCTTGCAAGCCTGCGGTTTGTCCTCACAATCCCCACATAATTCCACATAAGACGCCTGATTTCATCCCAGTTGTGTGTTACAACAACCATCTCTTCACTGTCAATAGCCACGCCCTTCTCCCATAAAGGGGCCTTTGAAAAGGGTATATCCCTGTTATTTTCCAGGTCATGTTTTGCCCTTATAGCGGCCTTACGCGCGAAGACAAGCGCCTCAAGCAGGGAATTGCTTGCAAGTCTGTTTGCGCCGTGAAGCCCGGTGCAGGCGACCTCTCCTATTGCATAAAGATTACTGATATTGGTCATGCCGTTTTCATCAGTGACGAGCCCTCCGCACATATAATGGGCAGCAGGGACCACCGGAATGGGTTCCTTGGTTATATCAATCTGGTATTTAAGACAGTTCTCATAAATGTTCGGGAAACGTTCTCTTATAAAATCCGCTGGTTTATGGGTTATATCAAGGTATACACATTCATCACCGCTCTTTTTGAGCTCCATATCAATGGATCGGGCAACAATATCTCTGAATGCAAGATCCTTCAGAGGATGGTACCTTTCCATAAACCGTTCACCCTTTTTATTCAGCAGTATGCCTCCCTCACCCCTTACTGCTTCTGATATCAGGAAATTTTTTGCCAGGGGGTGAAAAAGACATGTGGGATGAAACTGCATAAACTCCATGTTGGCCACCTTTACACCGGCGCGGTAACCCATTGCTATTCCATCGCCTGAGGCTATATCCGGGTTGCTTGTGTAAAGATAAATCTTGCCAACACCACCAGCCGCAAGCACGGTTACCCTTGCCTGAAAGGTAACAACCTCTTCCTTCCTGACATCCAGGACATATGCCCCCCAGCATGATTCCTTTGATTCGGATTTTACAATCCCCCTTCGCACAAGCTTTGAGATTGTTATCAGGTCAATCGCCATGTATTCCTCATAGATCGTGATATTTTTATTCTCTTCGACCCTTTCAAGCAGTACCCTTTCAACCTCATTACCTGTCTTATCCTTTGTATGCACAATCCTTCGTCTTGAGTGCCCTCCCTCCATGCCCAGTTCAAGATCGCCGCTACTATTACTATGGGAAAAATTTACTCCCATTGCAATAAGTTCTCTAATCCGTTCCGGACCGTTTTTAACAACCATCTCAACTATCTTTTTATTACACAGGCCATCACCTGATTTTAATGTATCTTCAATGTGCAGATCAAAGCTGTCATCAAGACTTAAAACAGAGGCAATACCGCCCTGGGCATAATTGGTTGAGGTATCCATCTTCTCTTTTTTCGTAACTATTGCCACCTTGCCAGACTTTGCAGCCTCAAGCGCAAAACTCAACCCGGCAATACCGGTGCCAATAACCAGATAATCAGTTTTTATTTCCATTTTACCCTCTGAGATTTTTATTGAAATTATCTTGACTGGATCTCTTCAAGCAGTTTAATCGCCTCTCGTGCGATCTGACTTCGCGGATCTGTACCAACGATAAAGTTTATTTTTTCTTTGGCCTTCTCTATCTGTCCTGTTTTATGATAAAGCCTGGCCATGGCAAGATATGAAGCAAGAGAATCAGGCACAATATCTATTATCTTTTCATATGTACTAAAGGCCCTGTCATTTTGCCCTATAAGCTCATATGCCTTTGCAAGGTCAAAATATGCAGGCTCATATCCTGGAGAGAGTGATATCGCCTTCTGATAAAGCTCAATTGCCCTTTGATAGTCCTTCTTATGAAAATAGACAAGCCCCATATTGTGATAGGCAAAGTGTGGTGTGCGGTAAAGTATATTTGAGGCAGCCTTTTCAAAGCACTTCATGGCATTATCCCAGTCCAGTTTCTGCGAATAGAGGGTGCCCATGTTATTATATGCATCAGGGAAATCTGGTTTAAGGTCAATAGCCTTTCTGAAATGCCTTAAAGAGAGATCAAATTGGTCCAGCTTCTGATACACAAGCGCAAGATCATGTTGCAGATCAGGATTTCTGTTATCCAGCTTTTCTGCCTCAAGGAGCTGAACCAGCGCATCCCTGGCATTTCCCTGAATAAACAAGGAATTACCCAGCCTCTGATATGCCAGCGCCTTTTCCTTTTTGGATAAATTAGGCACTGAGCCGGCGCATGAAAATAGAAAACCGGACAGTAATAATATTACTATCCGGTACAAAATTCTATGGTTTCCCATTTTAACCCTGTCTATTAGTCATCAGGATTAGAACTGCTTTACAGGAGAAGGCATAACAGTAGGTGTTAAAAATATGAGCAGCTCTGATTTCGTCTTTCTGTTTGTCTTTGCCTTGAACAGCCATCCTAACCCGGGTATATCCTTTAAAATGGGAACCCCTGTTACATCCATACCTGTACTTTCCTTAATTATTCCACCAATAACCACTGTCTCACCGCTTTTAACCATTAATGTTGTGTTTATGGTTTTGGTAGTTTTTCTGGTATCTGTTACCCTCTGGTCATCAGAGACATTGACATTAAGGGTAATATAGTTATTGTAACTTACAGAACTCGGGGTTACTGATAATGATAATTCAGCAGGGAAATCTTCGGCTTTGACATTTTCAGTTGCAGCAATTTTAATTATTTCACCGCTGCTTATAGTTGCCTCTGATCCCTCCTGTGCGATAACCTTTGGCGCAGATAATGTCTTTGCTGTACCATTTGATTCAGCAATGGCAAGAGAGGCATCAAGGGTCATATTACCCAGACCTGAAGATGTAACAGTACCGAAATCAAATCCGATCATCCCATTCTGGCCCCATGAAGTTGAAGGTGCATTTGTTGAAAATGAGCCGCCAATTGTTTTCTCACCGGGATCACCCGATGCTATATCAGCGGTTGAAGTCACTGAACCAAGTTTACTGCGGAAACCTGATGTTTCGCTGTTCCACCTAATGCCAAGGTCACGGCTGAAATTTTCAGTTGCATCAACAATGCGGGCCTCTATCATGATCTGCTTTACAGGTGAATCAAACTGTTTCACTATCTTTTTGGCCTCCTCAATACTCTCGGCTGTATCTGTCATGATAATGGTGTTTGTTCTGGTATCTACACTGATTGAGCCCCTTTTTGATTTTATTATATGCCCTTCTATCTCCTTGGCAGTGGCAAAATCTACAGGGAGATATTCGGTTATAAGAGGCGCCTCTTCCTGTGATCTTTTCTTCTGCTCTTCAAGCCTGAGCCTTTCCT
The DNA here is from genome assembly GCA_964460435.1 of uncultured Desulfatiglans sp. Taxonomy (GTDB): domain Bacteria; phylum Desulfobacterota; class DSM-4660; order Desulfatiglandales; family HGW-15; genus JAAZBV01. The sequence goes on along the minus strand of CAYWRH010000038.1, from coordinate 3,921 downwards.
GCTCAAGCTTTTCCTCCATCTTTCTGGTTTCTGCCTCTTCCTCTGCAAGTATCTGGGCCATCTTCTGCTTGGTTGTTATCCATACTATATTCTGACCAACATAACGTTTGGCAAGCTCATTATTTTTAAGTATAAGTTCAAGTGCCTCATCCCAGGGCACATTGTTCAATATCATGGAGACCTTTTTACCTTTAATATCAGGGTCCCAGATGATGTTCTCTTCACTTACCTCATTGATAAGCCTGAGTATATGGGTTACATCTGCATTAACAAAATCCAGGTAAAGGGGTTTCCCTTTATACTTTTTATTTACAGAAGGTGAGAACGCCTGAATCTCAGCCTGGGATTTCGATTGAGATTGTGATTGTGGCTCTGAAACAGCAGCCAGTGTCTTTGCCTCAGCGCCCGCCATGTTAATGGGGACAATTTTCTTCCCGGATATTTTTGTCTTAATGGTCCCGAAGTCCACTGTTATTTCTTTATCGGTCTGGTTAATATGAAATGGGACAACCTCACGCATAACAATACCCAGTGAGACCTTCCTGCTTTCTTTATCATATACAGGTTTTATTTTTTCAATAGCAGTCTGAAACTCGGTGGTATCTATATCCTTGAGAAGCAGTTCACCTATTTTACTGTCATGCATAACAAGTGACAACCTGTTATCATCAACCCGATCAAGATCATATTTTACCTCTTTACTGGTGGTGACTGTGAGCCTTGATTTACCCTGCGGGAGCATGGAAAAATCTATGCCCAGTATCAGGTTATGTTTTGAATCTGAAGGTTGAATAAAGATACGCGGCTCTGATTCTGTATAATCCTTTTCCTCAGCGATTTCTTTTGCAGAAACCGCCTCTGCTCTCTTTTGATCGGAAGCGTCAGCCGCTGTTTCAGTGGCAACAATCTCAGATGACTGTTTTGATTCCACATTCGGGGCAGCAGATTGAGTCTCGCCTGACTTGTTCATCTCAACAGACGACCTTGCTGCACAACCGCATATGATCAATGCAGAAATACAGAAATATATTATAAAAGATGGGATTCTTCTTTTATGGGAACCGTTAAATTTACTCATGGAATATCTCCTTAACAATTAGTACGGAAAATGAGTACATGCATTTACTATTGTCAATAACCTGTGACATTAAATAAAAAAAGCTATTCACTATCAGAAATGGCCTTCTTGATCACATCTCTGAAATCTTTTTCACCTCTGAAATTGATAAATTCTTCCCTGATAATCACCTCACCAGGCTGAATTTTATAAACCACTCCGCCATTTGTGCCTATCGGTGTGCCTTCCTTTATTACATGCCCGTCATCCTTTGAATCCTTTACCATTGCCCATTTGCCGTTTTCACCAATAACAATTACAGAAAGACTGAGCTGCGAGAGTTCCAGTGTCTCAAGATAGGTTCTTGGCTTTTCCCTTTCCTTTGCCGCCTTTTCCTCCTGGGTGACAATAAAAGGCTTAAACGGGTCTGTCTTGCCAGCCGGATCATAGATATACTTTCTCTCTTTTTTTTCTTCTTTTTTCTCACCCTGAAAAACCTGAGCGTCATCACGGATCTTTTCAGTCGCATCAGGTTTTACCTCTACCCCATAGGAAAGAGAGGTAAACAGTGCACAGGATAATGTAAGATAAAAAGCCTTTTTGAATCTAAAATTACAGGGTTTAAGCATTTTCATTTCCCTTTAACAAAGGTATATGTAATTGCATCGCATGTTACTTCCAGTATGGTAGAGCGTTCCTTTTCAGGTTTCATGTTAACATTCTGGATATTCATAATACGCTCCATGTTTCCAACCTTTTCAAAAAATATCGCTATGTCATGATATGACCCCTTGATCTTCAATGAAATAGGGATCTCCGCATAAAAACCCTTCTGCTTGTTGCTTTGAGGCTTGAATGTAGATATATCAAGATTTGATTCCACGCCAAGCTCGGTAATCTTTGTCAAAAGTTCAGGGATTTCCATATCATTTGGCAACTGCTTTAATGCCGCCTCGAACAACATATCCACCTTTTTCTTCTCTTCTCTTACCTTTGGCAGTTTCTGTCTCTGCAGTTTTGCCCTGTTGAGCTGCTCATTCAAATCATTAATAACAGTCTCGGAGGCTGATATCTGTTCTGTTTTAGGCATATAAATAAAGATTATAAAAAGGGCAGCAAACAAAATCAGCGTACCAGCCAGGATGCCTATCCTTACTGGCATCTTGATTGCTTCAACTTTTTCATATAAGAGTTTTGTTTCCATTATATTACAGTCCGGAAATAGTTATTTCTTTTTTTTAGGCGCCGGCTTTTTCTCTTCCTCTTTTACCGGTGTAAATATCTTGCACTCAAGGTCAAAATCAGAAACTGTCAGCCTGAACTGGGGGAGTTCCTTTCTTGTTGTGCTCTTGAGCACAGGATCATCTGTTACCTGTTCCGTGTTTTTCAGATTTTTCATAAACAGTGAAACTGTCTCATTATCCATTGCAGTGCCGCTTAATGATAATGTACCTTTAGTTTCTTTAAGTGAGGTAAGCCAGAGCTTGTCTTTGGGAACGGCGTTGGCAATATCCGATAGAAGATGAACAGGCCCTGTCTTTCCTTTTTCAAGATCCTTGATAATAGAAAGCTTGCTGTTTATCTCTTTAATCTTGCTTTCAAGATCCTTGATTTCCTGTAATTCCTTCTGATAGCTCGCAAGCTCCTGGTTCAATTTATTTTCATGATCCTTCAACCTGGATAGTTTAGTGCTGAGCCATAAGAAAGATATAACCATTAATGCCAGGGCTGCGCCAACAGCGGCAAAATATAATGTTATATGCCTTTTAACATTCTCTCTTTTCCGAGCTGCCCTGAAGGGCAAAAGGTTAATTCTTATCATTTGTCACCAATACTCCTTAATGCCAGACCGACTGCCACTCCAGCCTGGGGAGCCATATCGCTCAGGTACTTGGGGTCAAATATCTTCTCATTTATCTGTAAACCTGCAAATGGGTTAAGCTCTTCAACCGGAATTCCTGTCTCCATTTCAAGGTATTTCATAAAATCGGGGATCTTGCTTGCCCCTCCGCTTAAGTAGATCTTTTCAATTTTTTCATCAGGGTAAGTTGTAGCCAGAAAATCAAGGGCCCTGCTGGTTTCCTGAACCCAGCCTGATACCATGGATGTAAAAATTTCTTCAAGAACAACCCTTTCCCTTTCATCCAGCTCCTTGCCGCCCAGCTTCAACTTTTCAGCATCCTCGTATGAGATATCCAGCTGAGAGGCAATGGCCTCGGTTATTTGTGCTCCGCCATAAGAGGAATCACGGGTAAACATGGATATGCCGTTTTTAATGGCATTTATACCCAGTTCCTCGGCACCTATATTGATGATTGCATAACATCCTGATGTTTCGCCGGTGGCTGATTCAAAGGCATTTTGAAGGGCAAAGGCATCTACATCCATAACGACAGGGTTCAACCCTGCAAGATGAATAAGGCTTTCATATTCTTCTATAATATCTTTTTTTGCAGCAACAAGCATGACATCCATTACTTCGGATTCATGACCTGAGCCATTTTCCTCTTGACCGGTAATCTCATTTTCATTTTTCAGTATTTCATAGTCAAGATTAACATCGCTTATATCAAATGGGATATACTGTTCTGCCTCTTCCTGAATGCTTGAGTCCAGTGCTGCCTGATTTCTCTTTGAAATGCTGATCTTTTTGACAATAACAGAAAACCCGGAAATGGATGTAGCAACATTCTTATTTTTTACATTCAGATTTTTATACAGATTTTTAATGGCTGAGGCAGCCCTTTCTATCTCTTTGATACTGCCTTCTACAATAGTATCCTTAGGCAGGTGGACAATACCAAAACTTTTTAAAATCATCCCTTTTTTGCTGTTATCAATTTCAACCAGTTTTATAGAGTGGG